>DASXIH010000164.1:0-7208 GCA_036498125.1 Thermoanaerobaculia bacterium | reverse complement strand
CAGGCACGCCTCCTCGACGTCGGCGCCGGCCTCGGCACGACGCTACGGAAGTTGCAGGCGCTCGGATATCGCGTCACCGGCATCACTCCCGACGCGAAGCAGATCGCCGCGATCGGAGAGGGCGTCGACGTTCGCTGCGTCGCTTTCGAGGCGATGCCCGAGGATGAGACCTTCGACGCGATCGTCTTCCAGGAGTCGTCGCAGTACATCGACTCCGACGCGCTCTTCGCGAAGGCGGCGAAGCTGACGCGGCACGTCATCGTGCTCGACGAGTTCACGGTGCGAGCGGAGGAGGGCGCATCGCTCCACGCACTCGACCGCTTTCTCGCCGCCGCGCGCGCGAGCGGTTTCGAGCTCGTGGAGGACCTCGACGTCTCCGCCAAAGCAGCGCCGACGATCGACTACTTCGCGCAGCGCTTCCCGCGCTACCGCAACGCACTCCGGTCCGATCTCGCCGTCACCGGCGCTCAGATCGACGCGCTGATCGACAACGGCGTCCGCTACCGCGACTTCTACGACCGCGGCGTCTACGCCTACCGGGTGATGCAGTTCCGCCGATGAAGATCGCTTACCTGCTCGAAGACACCGACCTCGCGGGCGGCATTCGCGTCTGTGTGGCGCATGGCGACGTCCTCACCGACCGCGGTCACGACGTCACCCTGATCACGAAGGGAACGCCGATCACCTGGCGCCGCTCCCGCGCGAAGTGGCGGCACGTCAACGCGTGGGAGGATGTCGACGCAACGTCGTTCGACTTCGTCATCGGCACGTTCTGGCGGACGATCGCGAGCGCCTACGCACTCGCACCCGATCGCGCCATCCATTTCTGCCAGGGCTACGAAGGGTCGTTCACGGCGTACCAGCCGCTCAAGCCGGAGATCGACGCCGCGTACCGGCTTCCGATTCCGAAGATCACGGTCTCGCCGCACCTCGTCCCGATCTGCAGGGAGTTCTACGACGACGCGACGTACATCGGCCAGATCGTCGACGACGACTACTTCCAGCCGCACACCGACAGCCCCATGCCGCGCCGCGTATTGCTGGTCGGGCCGATGCAGGCGGACTTCAAGGGGGTCGACGTCGGATACGAGGCGGTGCGCCGGGCGCGCGCGCTCGGCGAGAGCTTCGACCTCGTACGTGTCTCGCAGTGGGCGCCTGCGGACGACGAGCCGGCGGAGCTGGCAGCCGAGTTTCACGTCGCGCTCGGCACGGCGGACATGGTCCGGCTGATCGCCTCGTGCGACGCCTATCTCGCTCCGTCGCGCCACCAGGAGGGCTTCGGGCTTCCGGCGGCGGAAGCGATGGCGTCGGGCATCGCCGGCGTTCTCACCGAGATTCCGTCGTTCCTCTCGTGGAGCGAAGCGCACGACTACGGTTTGTTCGTTCCTGAGGACGACGGCACGGCGATGGGCGATGCGCTCGCGAGGCTTCTTCGCGATGCCGCATTGCGCGAGCGGCTGTCGCGCCGCGGACGTGAGGTGGTCGAACAGTTTCGCGCGCCGAAGACCGCCGACCGTCTCGAACGCTATTTCCAGGAGCGTTCGTGATCTGGCTGACGAACCTCCGGCTGCACGCGATCCAGCGGCGTTACTACCGCGGCGACGACACCGCGATCCCCGAATACTTCGCGGCGCTGTCGGACGCTCGCAAGAAGCTGAATCTGCCGCGCAAGACGGCGCTGCATCTCGGCTCCGGCGCCCATCACATCGACGGCTGGATCAACGTCGACCTGACCATCAGCGACCAGCCCGACGCCGTCGCCGACCTGACCGCCACGCTTCCGTTTCGCGACGGGTCGGTCGACTACATCCACTCGGAAGACTTTCTGGAGCACATCGAGTTTGGGCAGGGCCAGTCGTTCCTTCGCGAGTGTTCCCGTGTGCTGCGGCCGGGCGGCGTCCTTCGCCTCCTGACCCCCGATCTCGCCGCCCTCGTTCGCCGCGTCTACCTCGACCGCGAGGCTCGCCACATCCGATGGTGCGGCGACGCCTTTGGCGCGCGGACTCCCGCGGAGGCGCTCAACGTTCACCTCCGGATGAATGGCGATCACCGTTTCGTCTACGACGCCGAGGTGCTCGAGGAGCAACTGCGCGCCGCCGGATTCTGGCCGCGCCAGGTCCGATACAATCGCTCGAAGGATCCCTTCCTGCGCTTCCTCGACGTCCGCGACTTCGGCCTCAACCTCTTCTTCGAAGGCGTGAAATGCTGACCATCCTCTATCCGCGCTACGACCATCCGGCGGTCGAGGAGCGTTTCGCGAGCTGGCAGACGCAGATGTTGCTGCGGGCGTCGGGAGTAGAGGTCGTCTTCGACCTCGCCGACGTCGATACGGAGCACGTCCTCGTCATCACCGATCCACTGCTCCTCCCGTCGCGCAGTCTCCCGCAACGGCTCGAGGCGTTGCTCGGCGACGCCGACGCTGTCGTTCCCGTCACGAACGAGACCGCCGACGAACGGCAGCGGGCGGGCGACCGGCCGCCGTACGTCACGCTCCGCGAGCTCCAGACGGTGTTCGAGACGTTCGAGCAGTCCCCAACCCGGACGGAACGGATCACGTGGAAAGACACCGATCCCGGCGCCTTCTTCTGCCGCACCGCGCTGCTGAAAAAAGCGAAAGGCCCGCTCCCGGCGGCGATCGCGAACCGGACCGTCGTCGTCTCGCACAACGACTACGTCCATCGCTGGAGCTCGATGCGCGGGCAGGCGCGGCTCGACCTCCTCGACCGCATCCCCCCCACCGCCACCTCCCTCCTCGAATTCGGCTGCGGCGAAGCGCCCCTCGGCGCCGCGATCAAGGCGCGTCAGAAATGCCGCGTCGTCGGCGTCGAGCTCGACCCGCGCGCCGCCGCCGTTGCGCGAAAACGGATCGACGACGTCTACCAGGGCGACGTCCGCGAGATCGTCGGCCTCATTCACGAGCGTTTCGACTGGATCGTCGGCGGCGACATCGTCGAGCACCTCGACGAGCCGTGGTCGTTCCTCAGCGAGCTGCGGCGGATCAGCAAACCGGGCGGGCACCTCCTCCTCTCGCTGCCGAACCTCGCCAACGTCTCGGTCGTCAACGACCTCCTCCGCGGGCGTTTCGACTACGTCTACATGGGCCTCACCTGCGCCGGCCACCTCCGCTTCTTCACGCGCCAGTCGATCGAGGACATGCTCGACATCGCCGGCTGGCAGGTCGAGTCGATCGAGTCGCAGCCGGTGATCCTCACCCCGGCGGCCGAAGAGTTGCTGGCGAAGTTGCAAGCCTCCGGGACGGAGTACTCGCGCGACGACCTTCTCTCTCCCGGCTATTACGTCACCGCTGTGAATCAAACTCGAAAATGAACCTGACGTACCTGCTCGACGACACGTTGCCGACCGCACGGACCCAATGCGTGCTGGCGCAGGCGGACGCGTTCGTCGCGCGCGGAATGCAGGTGCGGATCGCCACGACTTCCGACCCGGTACAGTGGCGCCGCTCGCGCGCGGAATGGCGCCTCGTCGACGACCTCCGCACCGCGACCGGCGACGTCCTCGTCGCCGCTTCACCCGAGACGGCGCGGATCGCCTACGAGCTGGCGCCGACGCACGCGATCCAGCTCGTCTTCGGCGATCCGGTCGACCTCCCGATCGCGAAGCTGCCGATGACGCCGATCGTCGACGAGGAGGTCTACCGGACGCGCCTTCCACGGGAGCACGAGCCGATGCGCGTCCTCCTCATCGGCGCGTCGCAGGACGAGACGAGCGGTGTCGCGGACGGCTACGGCGCCGTCGCGCACGCCCGCTGGTTTCACCAGAAGCTGGATCTGATCCGCGTCGCGCCGTGGGCGCCGTCGCGCGAGGAACCGCTCGACGCCGTGCAAGAGTTCCACGTCGCGCTGACGTCGACCGAGCTCACGCGCGTCCTTCACTCATGCGACGCTCTCATTGCGCCCCTTCGGCGCGAGGCGCCGGTCGGGCTCGAGGCCGCGATGGCGCTCGCGGCCGGCGTGCCGGTCGTCGCGACGCAGATCGACGCCCACACCCGCTTCGACCCGAAGCCCGACTTCGCCCTTTTCGCCCCCGACGACAACGCCGTCGAAATGGGCGAGAAACTGATCGATGTTCTCACCGATGACGCCTTGCGCGCGCGCCTGCGGGCCCGCGGTCGCGAAGTCGCCGAGCAGTTCCGCCCCGACCACGCGGCCGCCGCTGCCGAGCCGCTCTTTGCAGCCTGTGCCGCTCGCTTGCCGGTGCGCTGACTCCTTGCATACAATCGAGCTCCCGCCTGCGGCGCTCCAGCCGTACGAGCAAGAAGACTTATGCCCATACAGAACGTGAATAACCCTGATTCGATCATTCCGCGCAAAGAGGGAGTCGCTCCCGGCGAAGGGCCGGAGAAGGGGCTGACCACCCTGCCCGGCGAAGCCGACCGTGAGATCGAGGATCTCGCAGGCGGCACCTACCTCACGACCAAGCTCGACTCGATGGTGAACTGGGCGCGCGGCAACTCGTTGTGGCCGCTGCCGTTCGGCACCGCCTGCTGCGCGATCGAGTTCATGTCGCTCGTCTCGTCGCACTACGACCTCGCCCGCTTCGGCGCCGAGGTCGTCCGCTTCTCGCCAAGGCAGTCGGACCTCCTCATCGTGGCGGGAACGATCGTCGACAAGATCGCGCCCGTCCTGAAGAAGATCTACGAACAGATGCCGGAGCCGAAGTACGTGATCGCGATGGGCGCCTGCGCCACCTCCGGCGGCTTCTACCGCGTCTACCACGTCGTGCAGGGGATCGACGAGATCATCCCGGTCGACATCTGGGTGCCCGGCTGCCCGCCGACACCCGAGGGGCTCATGTACGGAATCCTCAAACTGCAGGACAAGATCCGCCGCGGGGAGATCAAGCGCGGATGAGCGCGCATGCGCTCGGCCGCTAAACAACGATGAGTACTCTCACGAAATACTCGGCCATCCCCTACACCGGCCCGGCGCCGACCAACCGCGAGGCGTACGTTCCGGCCGACGTCGCGACCAATGACGCCCGCGGCGCCGAGCTCGCGTCGCAGCTCGCGAACGTCGAGCAGGAGCGCGGCCAGGATCTCCCGACCTTCGTCGCCGACAAGAACGACATCATCAACGTCCTCTCCTCGCTCAAGGCCGCCGGCTACACCCTGCCGCTCGACCTCTGGGGCAATGACTACCCGCGCCGCGAGAAGCGCTTCGACGTCATGTACCAGCTTTACTCGCTCGACAAGAACGAGCGGGTGCGCATCAAGGTACCGCTCGCGGAGGACGAAACCATCCCGACGAGCACCGGCCTCTTCAAGGCATACGACTGGTTCGAGCGCGAAGTGTTCGACATGTACGGCGTCCGCTTCGACGGCCACCCGAACCTCCGCCGCATCCTCACCCACGAGATGTTCCAGGGCCACCCTCTGCGCAAGGACTACGACCCGGCACAGCGGTGGCTCCTGACCGAGAAGGACGTCGCGAAGATCGTCCCGAAGATCGACCCGCGTTTCCAGAACGTCGACACCGACTTCGAGCGCGTCACGCTGAACCTCGGGCCCTCTCACCCCGCGACGCACGGCACCCTCCGCATCGTCGTCACGCTCGACGGCGAGACGATCATCGGCGCGGAGTCCGAGATCGGATATCTCCACCGCTGTTTCGAAAAGATGTCCGAGACGCACACGTATCAGCAGGTGATCCCCTACACCGATCGCCTCAACTACTGCTCCGCGATGATCAACAACGTCGGCTACTGCCTGACGGTCGAGAAGCTCCTCGGCCTCTCGGCGCCGGCACGGGCGCAGCACGTCCGGCTGATGCTCTCCGAGTTCATGCGCATCGCCGACCATCTCGTCGCCATCGGCACGAACCTGGTCGACATGGGAGCGCTGACGAACTTCTGGTACCTCTTTCAGCCGCGCGAGGAGATCTACGGTCTCATCGAGTCGTGCTGCGGCGCGCGCCTGCTGCCGACGTACACGCGCATCGGTGGTCTCGCCGTCGACGTCCCGCCGAACTTCCTCGAGAACGCGCAGACGCTCGTCACGAAGATGCCGCGCTACATCGATGACGTCGAGAAGCTGATCATGACGAATCGGATCTTCCGCGAGCGTACGGAAGGCGTCGCGCCGATCTCCACGGAAGACGCCATCAACTTCGGCTTCACCGGCCCGTGCCTCCGCGCGTGCGGCGTGCCGTACGACGTGCGAAAAGCGAATCCGTACATCGGGTACGAGACGTACGACTGGGACGTGCCGGTCGCCGAGGGTGGCGACACCTTCGCGCGATTCCTCGTGCGTTTCGAGGAGATGCGGCAGTCGCTACGGATCCTGCAGCAGGCGATCGATCGCGGACTGCCGCCCGGTCCGGTGATGGTCGACAACCCGTACGTCGCCCTCCCTCCAAAGGAGAAGGTCTACAACGAGATGGAGTCGCTCATCTACCACTTCAAGCTGATCATGCACGGCATCCAGCCGCCGGTCGGCGAGACCTACTTCCCGGTCGAAGGAGGGAACGGTGAGCTCGGCTTCTACGTCGTGAGCGACGGAACGAAGAACCCGTACCGCGTGCGTGTCCGGCCGCCCTGCTTCCCGATCTTCGAGGCCTACTCGTACATGATCACCGGCCAGACGATCCCCGACGCCATCGCGGCGCTCGGCTCGCTGAACATCATTGCCGGAGAGTTGGATCACTAATGGCCATCGGCATCGTCAAAGTCGAGCGCAAGCCACTGACCATTCGCGAGCGGGCGTACCTCCCTGCGGTGCTCTCGGGGATGCTCATCACGCTGCGGCACCTCCTGAAGAACATGTTCAACATGAAGGGGCTGCCGACGATCAACTACCCCGAGGTGAAGCGCGTCTACTCCGAGCGCTTTCGCGGACGGCACATTCTCACCTCACGCCAGGACGGCACGACGCGCTGCGTCGCGTGCTACATGTGCTCCACCGCCTGCCCCGCCGAGTGCATCACCATCGAGGCGGGCGAAGACGAGCGGACGCGTGAGAAGTTCCCCGTCCGCTACGACATCGATCTTCTGCGCTGCATCTTCTGCGGCTACTGCGTCGACGCCTGTCCCGAGGACGCGATCTACATGACGCGCGACTACGAGCTGGCGATCGACACGCGCGCGCGCGCCACGGTCGGCCTCCGCGACCTCGTCGTGCCGCCGAACTTCCCGGTCAGCCCGATGGGATGGCGCCCGTACTACGGCGCGATCACGAAGCGCGGAACGGCGGG
>DASXIH010000163.1:0-5558 GCA_036498125.1 Thermoanaerobaculia bacterium | reverse complement strand
CGCGAGATCCCCGCGGAACCACCGCCGCCGTTCGAGCTGGGAGCGCGTGCGCGAGCCGGCGACGATCGAGCCGGCCGCGTGGAAGATCGAGATCATCCCGTAGACCTTCGTCAGGATCGCGAAGACCGCCAGCGCCGCTAGCAGCGGGACGCCGACGATGTACGGCACGAGATAGCTGAAGACGATCGCCGTGATCACGAAGCTCGTGAACGCCACGAGGCCGAGTGCGAAGCAGTAGAGCGCGCTCGCGCGCACCTCGACCGAGGAGTAGCGCACCTCGCGTCCGGCGAACAGCGTCACGACGACCGCGACGATGATCCAGACGAAAAGGAGCGAGACGATGACCGCGGTCTTCGTCATCGCCGCCGCGGCGCCTTGGATCGTGGTGAACTGCGAGAGCTCCGACAGTAGCGGCCCCTGAGACGGAGAGGGAGCCGGTGCCGCCACCGCAAAACCCGGCGCGAGCGTCAGGACGAGCGCCAGGAGCGCCGTCAACGTCGTCGCCGGAACGATGAATCGCGTCACCTTAGACATCCAGTCCTCTGGGCAGCCCCTTCGGCGCGCGGCGGAGCAGCGCGATCAAGAGCGTATTCACGACGACGAACAGCACCCCGACGACCATGATCGGCGCCTGCCGCATCAGGACGACGAGCGCCTCCAGACGGCCGAGCGTCGGAACGTTGGCGGCGAGCGTATCCGCCGGGGACGCCCCGGACGCGGCAAACAGCGCCGCGGCGATGGCGAAAATGGCGAGCGCCGCGCCGGTGACGAGCGGCCACGCGCGATGCTGCGCCCCCTCCCACGGAGCGACCGGCAGCGCGTTCACATCGATCTTCGGAGCCCGGACGGTCGCACTCGCGCCAAACAGCGCGCGGCACTCCTCGCACGTCTCCAGGTGCGACGCATTCGCCTCCGGGTCCTCGATGTACCGCTCGCAGTCAGGGGTCTTCATAACGGTTCGACGTAATGCTCGAGCGCGTCCTTCAGCAAGTTTCGCGCACGGAAGAGTTTGTTCTTGACGGTGCCGAGAGGCAACTTTTTCATCGTTGCGATCTCGTCGTAGGACATCTCGGCGAAGTGCCGGAGCTGGATCAGCTCGCGGTAGTCGGGGGGGAGCTGGTCGACCGCGCCGTCGATGGCGGCGCTGAGCTGCTTGTTCTTCAGCGCGCGGTAGGGGGAGACGCCGTCGTCCGCGAACTCGCGCTCTTTCCCCTCGTCCTCGTCGTTCGGCCGGGTCAGCGGAACCTCGCTCACACCTTTCTTGCGCAGAGCGTCGATGGCGCTGTTCTGCGCGATCCGGAAGAGCCAGGTCGAGAACTGGTACTTCGGATCGTATCGGTCGAGAGCGAGAAACACTTTGACGAAAATCTCCTGGGTCAGATCGTGGGCGTCTTCGTAACGATGCGTGATGCGGTAGACGTAGTTGACGACCCGTTTCTCGTATCGTGCAACCAGATCTGTGAACCGGTCACGATCGCCCCCGAGGATCCGGGCGACGAGCGTCCGGTCGTCGAGTTGCTCACGTTCTGCCACGTTATTACGGTCCTGTGATGAGAAGGTTTAATTGAGGGAGGATGATACCTTTTCGAGGATGCACGACCCTCGTTTGGGTTACGAGGTTTCGGGGTTACGAAGTCTCGTCGTTACCTCGTAACCCCGTAACCTCGTAACCTCGCAACTCCGAATGATCGAGATCAAGAACCTCACAAAGCGCTACGGCGACTTCACGGCAGTCGACAATCTCCATCTGTCCGTGAACCGCGGTGAGATTTTCGGGTTCCTCGGGCCGAATGGGGCGGGGAAGACGACGACGATCCGGATCCTGGCGGGGCTGTCCCTCCCGACGACCGGCGACATCAAGGTCGACGGTATCGACGTCATCGCCGACCCGGTGCGCGCGAAAGCGAACGTCGGCTACATCCCCGACCGGCCCTACCTGTACGAAAAGCTGACAGGCCGCGAGCTGCTGCAGTTCGTTTCGAACCTCTACCGCCGCGAGTGGCGCGAATGCGAGCCGCGCGCGCTGGAGCTCCTCGACTACTTCGGCCTCCGCGACTGGGTCGACGCCCGCATCGAGAACCTCTCCCACGGGATGAAGCAGAAGCTCGTGATCGTCTCGGCGCTGGTCCACGACCCGTCGCTGCTGATCATCGACGAGCCGATGGTCGGCCTCGATGCGCTCGCGCAACGCCAGGTGAAGCTGCTCTTCCGCCGCCTCGCGAGCGAGCAAAAGACGGTGTTCCTGACGACGCACACGCTGTCGGTAGCCGAGGCGGTGTGCGACCGGATCGCGATCCTGCATCGCGGAAAAATCGTCGCCACCGGCCGGACGCACGAGCTCCGCAAAGACCGCGCCCTCGAAGACTTTTTCCAGGAGCTGACCTACGACGACGAAGATCGCCCGCCTGCGCAGTGAGCGCCGCGAGGAGGCGCTGCGCCGCGGCGTCAACCCGCACGACGTCGATCTCCTCCTCGGCGATCTCCTCGGCCGCTCGCTGCCGTGGCTGATCTCGCACGGCGACGAGCCGGCGGACGAGATCGCGCTCGACGCGATGCTCGCCCGCCGTTACGCGGGCGAGCCGATTCAGTACATCCGCGGGCGCTCGGAGTTCTACGGTCGTGAGTTCTACGTCGACGACCGCGTGCTGATCCCGCGTCCCGAAACGGAGCTGCTCGTGGAAGCGACGCTCGACCGCGCGCCGCATGGCGCCCGCGTCGTCGACGTCGGTACCGGCAGCGGATGCATCGCACTGACACTCGCCCTCGAACGCTCCGACCTCCGCGTTCTCGGCGTCGACAAATCGATCGCGGCGCTGGCGGTGACGAAGCGGAATTGCGACCGGCTGCAGGCGCCCGCGAGCCTCGCCGCGAGCGATCTGCTCGAGAGCATCCGCGCCGCCGAAGTGATCGTCAGCAACCCGCCGTACATCGCCGAGGCGGACGTCGAGACACTCGCCACCGAGGTGCGCGACTTCGAGCCGCGGCTCGCGCTGACGCCCGGCCCGCGAGGAACGGAAGCGATCGAGCGGATTCTCGAAGCCGCGGGAAATGCGCTCGTCCTCATGGAAGTCGGATTCGGCCAGGAAGCGACCGTGCGACAGCTCGCAGCGGCGCACGGATTCGACGTCGATGACTTCCTGGACGACCTCGCCGGCATTCCGCGCGTCGTCGTATTATCGAGAGATGGCGAGTAACGACCGGTGCCTCTTCTGCCGCATCACCGCCGGCGAGATTCCCGCGCGCAAGGTCTACGAAGACGAGGAGGTGTACGCCTTCCACGACATCAACCCGCAGGCACCGACGCACATCCTCGTCATCCCGCGCAAACACATCCCGAGCCTCGATGACATCGATGCCGCCGATTCCGCGATCGTCGGCACCGTGGTCGCGCGCGCCGCACAACTCGCGCGCGACCTGCAGCTCACCGCCGAGGGCTACCGGCTAGTCGCGAACACCGGCGCCGCCGCCGGCCAGACGGTCTTCCACATCCACTTCCACCTCCTCGGCGGCCGCAACTTCGGCTGGCCCCCGGGGTAGAGAAAGCCCCCTCATCCGCCTTCGGCACCTTCTCCCCCGCTGCCGCGGGGGCGAAGGCCGCTCGATGCACGTGTTCCGAGGTCCTTCGCCCCGCGAAGCGGGGAGAAGGTGGCCGAAGGCCGGATGAGGGGCCGTGCCTACTTCCCAAACCTCACCAGCTGATTCGCGGGATCGAACGTGACGACGTACTGGCTCAGGAACCGGGAGCCGATGTTGCCGACGGGGAAGATGTCGACGAAATCGAGTTGCGGGTTGGTGACGGTGACGTCGCCGACGTGCGCGTCGCCTTTCAGCGTCGCGGCGTAGACGTCGAACTCCTTGCTCATCGTTCGCCCGTGACCGACCACGCGCGGCTCTGCGTCGAGCGGGAGCGACTTCGCGAGCGAGAGCGGCACCGACAGCAGCGCTGGGCTCCCGGCGTCGATGTCCATAATCACCTTCGTCCCCGCGACGTCGACGTCGATGTTCGGGACGCCGTTCTCCGTCCGGTACTTCAGCACGTGAGGATCGCTCGCCGGCAGTGTCCCGCCCTTGATCACGATCTTCTGACCCGGATAGTCGAACGTGACGAGGAGTGAGTCGAACATCTTCAGGCCGACGACCCCGTCGGCGTTGTCGTTAGGCCGCTCCCCTTCGATCCCGGCGACAAAGTCGCCGAGGTTCGCGCTGCCGGCGACGAACGACTCGATGTGCGCCTGCCGGTCGGTGACCGTCAGCCCGAGCTGCTTCGCGACGTTCTCGCTGACCATCAGCACTCCGCCGAAGCCGGTGTCGAACGCGAAGCGGAACGGCCCTTTCCCGTTGATCTTCGCCTCAATGACCGGAACGTGGCCGGCGAACGTCATCGGCAGCTCGCTGCGGCCGCCGATCATCACCTCGCCCGGCGGTTCGGCTCCTCCGGCGCGGACGCGGCGCTCCGGCTGTTTGACCCCGAGGAGTGGCCGCACCGCCTGTCCGATCTGCTCAGCCGAGGGTGGGTCGAAGTTGGAGAGAACGATCAGCGTGTACGGCGGCTCGATCTCGACCAACGCGTTCACGCCGGGCGATCCGCCGGCGATGCCGAGGTTGCGCTGCTTCGCGTCGAAGCCGCCGAAGACCCAATTCGTCCAGCGCGCCGGGAGGAGCTTGTCTGCGGTGAGGGCGTTCGCAAAGCGGAGAAGATCAGCAGCGGTCGAATAGCCGCCGCCTGCCGAGCTGCCGCGCGCGGGGAGCGTGTTCGTATTCGCGTGGCGCTCCGGCAGCGGGCCTTCCGGTCCGCGCTTCGTGAGGCCGATCGCGCGATTCGGGACGTTCTCGTCGATCGCGTACGAGGCGGTGTCGTTCATGCCGAGCGGCTTCGTGATGTGGTCGCGGACGTAGTCGTAGTAGCTCTGGCCGGAGACCTTCTCGACGATCAGGCCGAGGACGACGTAGCCGGCGTTCGAATACTTCTGCTGCGTCCCCGGCTCGAAGAGCAGCGGCTCGCCGGCGAAGAGCGGCTCGTAGTCCGCGAGCGTGCGGAGCTTCGCGTGCGAGCTCATGAACTGCGGGCCGAAGATGTCGCCGAGGCCGGAGCGGTGCTCGAGCAGCTGCTCGATCGTGATCTTGTCGGCGGCGGGCGACGGGTAGTCGGGAAGGTGCTTGCGGATCGTGTCGCTCAGCGAGAGCTTCCCCGCCGCCGCGAGCTGCCCGATCGCGACCTTGGTGAAGATCTTGTTGATCGAGCCGAGGTTGAACTTCGTGTCGGGCTTGTTCGGTGTCGTCTTGGCTGGGTCGGCGTAGCCCCACGCCTTCGTCATCACCGGCTGCCCGTCCTTCGCGAGCATCACGACGCCGGAGAACCGATCCTCCGCCGCCGCCTTGTCGACCGCCGCCATCACCGAGTTCCCGATGTCCTGGGCGGAAAGGGGAAGCGCAATCAGGAGCATTGCAAGTGCGAATTTCTTCATGGGAGGCAAGGTAGAGCGCACTTATGAAGTGCTCATGAATCTCACCGCTTCTGTGTGGCGCCGGCAATCTTGCCGGCGGGTTTTGCTTTTTCA
>DASXIH010000162.1:0-1671 GCA_036498125.1 Thermoanaerobaculia bacterium | reverse complement strand
CCTGGTCGTCGACGATCAAGTTCGTCATCGACGGCATCATCTACGGCTTGCTGATCGGAGGAACGTTCGGCTGGCTGTGGCCGCGGTGAGAGGCCCTAGGCCCTGGGCCTCAGGCCTCGGCGGAAACGTCTGAGGCCCGAGGCCTAGGGCCCGAGGCCTTCTTGGCGGAGGCGTGTCGGAATCGAACCAACCCTTCGACGCTTCCGCGCCGAAACAACGGTTTTGAAGACCGCGGGAGCCACCAGACCCCATTCGCCTCCGGATGGAAGGAGCGGCGAACGATAACACTCCGTTCGTCCCGTACAATCCACGAACGGATGTCGCTGCTCCTTCCCATCTATGCGTTCGCCATCGGCGCGATCGTCGGTAGCTTTCTGAACGTCGTCATTCACCGCTACCCGAGGGAAGAGTCGATCGTCTTTCCGCCGAGCAGGTGCCCGCAGTGCAGCACGGCGATCAAGCCGTACGACAACATCCCGATCGTCAGCTACGCGATCCTCGGCGGGCGCTGCCGTGCCTGCCGCGCTCCGATCTCGGTGCGCTATCCTCTCGTCGAGCTCGCGAACGGACTCTTCTATCTCGCGATCTTCTACCGCACCGGCATCAGCGTCGCGTTCGTTCCGATCGCGGCGGTCGTGTCGATGTTCATCGTCCTGATCTACATCGACGCCGACATCCAGATCCTGCCGGACGTCATCGACCTCCCCGGAATCGCCATCGGCGTCGCGATCGGCTACTTCGGCTTGGGGGAGCTCACGAGCGGCTTGGTCCTCGCGCGTTCGCTGGTCGACTCGCTTCTCGGCGCGGTCATCGGGGCCGGCGTGCTCCTGACCATCGCGCTGGTCTACAAACTCCTCCGCCACATCGACGGGATGGGCCTCGGCGACGTGAAGATGCTCGCCATGATCGGCGCCGTGATGGGCGCGGAGGCGCTGCTGCCCGTCCTCCTCATCGCCTCGATCAGCGGCGCCCTCTGCGCGATCCCGCTCGCCGTGCGCCACGACAAAGGAATGCAGCTCGCCATCCCCTTCGGCGTCTTCCTCGGCTTCGGCGCATTGACGGTCCTCTTCTTCGGCTCTACCCTCTGGCAGTCGTGGCTGAACGCGCTCGCCATCCGCTGACGCCGCCGCTTTCGTTTCGCCGCGACGTTCGGCTCTTCCTCGGCGTGCTCACCGGATTCCTGGTGGTCGTCGTCCTGGTCCTGCTGCTCATGATGCGGAACTTCTTCGTCGACACGGAGGACGCGATCGAGAGCCAGTGGCGGGTGATCGCGGCGGCGAGTGCCGCGCAGCTCTCGGCGGCAGCGACGGATCGCGACATGGACACGCGAGCGGTCGAGATCCTCGACCGCGGCGACGTCGCGGGGATCCACGAGAACGCGAACCGGTCGCGCTCGTGGGGCGTTGCGGGCGGCCGCGGCTTCCAGGCGATCACGTTGCCCCGCGGCCACAACGGATCGTTCACGTTCCTCTTCGATGCCGCGCCGCTCAATGCCGCGCGCCAGACGCTGCTCCTCACGACCATCATTGCGATCGGCGGTAGCGCGGCGGCGGTGATCCTGCTGCTGCTTTACCTCCCGCGCATCACACGGCCGATCGACGAGTTGATCGCCCAGGCGCGCAAAGTCGCCGACCGCGACGCGGCACAGGAAGAGACGGACTACCTGATCCA
>DASXIH010000161.1:0-1664 GCA_036498125.1 Thermoanaerobaculia bacterium | reverse complement strand
CAGGAAGAGCAGCAGATGGTCGAGACAGGGCAGTTCTGGAACGTCGACAACGACAACCGGTACGGCTCGTCGTCGAGCCTCGACCTGCTCCGCCGGATGTCCGAGCTGGCGAAGCGGTCGGATGTCATCATCGACGCCGTCGACATCCACGGACTCCGCACCGACATGGATGCGCGCGAAGGGGTGTTGAAGCAGTCGAACGAAGGCCTTCATCTCCTCGCGAATTCGACCGGCGGCACGGTCTTCCAGAACTCGAACGACCTCTCGAGCAGCTTTCAGCGCGTGATCAAAGCCGAGGAAGTGCGGTACGTCCTCGCGTTCCAGGCGCCGGTGACGCAGGCGGGGAAGTTCCACAACATCAAAGTGAGGCTCGTGAACGTGCCGGGCGGCCGCGCCATCGCGCGCAGCGGCTACTACGAGGCGGGCGGCGACTCGGCGGCGGAGCGGACGCTCAGCAACGCCGAGATCGTCGTCAACGACGTGCCGCAGGACTCGCTGCACATCGCGTCGCTCGCCGCCCCCTTCCTGACGAACGGCGAGAAAGCGCAAGTTCCGGTGATCGTCGAGATCAACGGAAACGACATCGCCGAGGGGGCGAGAGGGAAGAAAGCGACGCTCGACCTCTTCACCTATGCGTTCGACGACGAAGGCCTCGTTCGCGACGAGATCTACCAGCGCGTGGCCCTCGACATCGCGAAGGCCGGACCGACGCTGCGTGCGTCGGGCGTGAAGTACTACGCCACCCTCTCGCTCCCGCCGGGAAAGTATGCCGTCAAGAACCTGGTGCGGATCGTCGAGAGCGACAAGAAAGGCTTCTCGCGGAACGAGGTCGTCGTCCCGTCGAGAGACGACGTCGCGGTTTCGCAGCCGTTCTTCATCGAGCAGCCGGCGAAGTGGGTGATGATCAAGGGACCGTCGCACGACAAGAACGGCGGAGCGTATCCATTCGAGCTCAACGGCGAGCCGTTCATCCCGAGCGCGGCGGTGCATGTGAACGGCGGCGAGCCGCGCCGCTTCGTCGTCTTCGTGCAGAACGCGTCGCCCGACGAGATGACGCTCGCCACCAATCCGGAGGCGAAGCTCGTGAGCCAGATGCGAACGCCGGACGGCTCGAAGCTCGTCTTCGAGCTCGGAAAGGTGGCGCCCGCCGTGTCGATGCTCAACGTGACGGTGAGGAAGCGGGGGAGCGAGGACTCACGCACGGCGAGCACGCCGATCAGCACGCAATAGGAGCCGGCCATGCGATCCGCGACGCTCGCTGTCCTCCTGCTCGCCGCCGCGAGCCTGTCAGCACAAGTCAACGAGAGCATCACCATCAACTATGTCGAGGTTCCGGTGACCGTGGTCGACCGCGCCGGGAACCCGATCCGCGGCCTCACGAAGGCAAACTTCGAAATCGTCGATGAGGGGAAGAAGCGGGACATCACCGGCTTCGAGTCGATCGACTTCTCCGCGCGCGGCGTGTCGTCGCCGCCGATCACCGCGGCCGCCCGACGCAATTTCCTGCTCCTCTTCGACCTGACGTTCTCGTCGCCGGCGTCGATCAACCGCGCGAAAGTCGCGGCGCGGCAGTTCGCCACGAAGATGATGAAGCCGGACGACCGCATCGCGGTGGCCAGCATCGACGTGGCGCACGGTTTCCGGCTCCTGACTTCGTTCACGAC
>DASXIH010000160.1:0-16381 GCA_036498125.1 Thermoanaerobaculia bacterium | reverse complement strand
GCTGCATTTCCTCAGAGAAGCGGGCTTCGGAGGGTGCCTGGCGGACGACATGGGCCTCGGCAAGACCGTGCAGGCATTGGCGATGCTGGAACAATTGCGCGCCGAAGGGACGGAACGTCCGTCGCTCGTCGTCGCGCCGCGGTCGCTCCTGTTCAACTGGGCGGCCGAGGCGCGGCGCTTTGCTCCGCGGCTGCGCGTCCTCGAGCACCACGGCACGGAGCGGGGGAAGAACGTTTTCGACGACTGCGATCTCGTCCTCACGACGTACGCCACGATGAGGCTCGACATCAAGCGCCTCGCGGAGACGGAGTTCGAGTACGTCATCCTCGACGAAGCGCAGGCGATCAAGAACGCGTCGAGCCAGGTGGCGAAAGCGGCCCTTCTCCTGCGCGGCCGGCACCGGCTCGCCCTCAGTGGCACGCCGATCGAGAATCACGTCGGGGAGCTCTGGAGCTTGTTCGAGTTCCTCAACCCCGGACTCCTCGGGTCGATGCGTTCATTCAACCGCACCTTTGCGTCGAAGACCGCACCGATCGAGAGCCGCGCGGCGCTCGCTCGCGCCTTGCGGCCGTTGATCCTTCGCCGCACCAAGGAACAAGTTGCCCCCGAGCTTCCTGAGCGAACGGAGCAGACGCTGTACTGCGAGCTGGAGGGAAAGCAGCGGAGACAGTACGACGAGCTGCGTGCCCACTATCGCGCCGCGCTCCTCGGTTCGGTGCACCGCAGCGGCATCGCCAAGTCACGAATGCAGATCCTCGAAGCGCTGCTTCGCCTGCGGCAGGCGGCGTGTCATCCGGGACTGGTGAGCGTAGGTTCCTCCGACTCCCCCAGTGCGAAGCTCGAGTTGCTGCTGGAGGAGGTGCGGGGTGTGGTCGGAGCCGGCCACCGCGCGCTCGTCTTTTCGCAGTTCACGTCGTTTCTGCGCCTCGTGGGCGAGGCGTTGTCCGACAAAGGATTCGACTATCTCTATCTCGACGGCAAGACGCGGAACCGGCAGGAGCTGGTGGAGAGCTTTCAGCGATCCGACGGCCCCAGCCTCTTCCTCATCAGCCTCAAAGCCGGTGGCCTCGGTCTCAACCTGACGAACGCCGATTACGTTTTCCTGCTCGATCCGTGGTGGAACCCGGCCGTCGAAGCGCAGGCGATCGACCGCGCCCACCGCATCGGACGCGCAAAACCGGTCGTCGCGTACCGCCTCATCG
The DNA here is from genome assembly GCA_036498125.1 of Thermoanaerobaculia bacterium. Classification (GTDB taxonomy): domain Bacteria; phylum Acidobacteriota; class Thermoanaerobaculia; order Gp7-AA8; family Gp7-AA8; genus DASXHZ01. The sequence continues at coordinate 15,179 of DASXIH010000160.1, read as the reverse complement.
CCCGAGACACGGTGGAGGAGAAGATCCTGGAGCTTCAATCGAAGAAGCGCGAGATCGCCGACTCGATCATCACCGAAGACAACAGCGTTCTCAGAAGACTCGAAGTCGAGGATCTGGAGCTGCTGCTTTCTTGACCTCCGTGATCCAGCGCACGGGCAAATGACGCCGGCGCACCCATATTTCTCTCCGTCCCGACACATTGGAGGAAAGATGCGTTTTTCGAAGAGGTTATCCGTGTCTCTGCTCGCCGCCGCGGTGGCGGCACTCATCCCACTCGGCGCGTTCGCCGATATGGAGCAGCGCGCCGCGCGGCTCGTCACGACCACTCACGCGATGGAATGGCAGCCGGCCGCGGGTGCAGCGGACAGCATGCTCTCGGTCAAAGGTCCCGACGGTGAGGTGAAGACTCAGACGTTCGCCGCCGGCCAGAACCCCAACCTGCGCCTTGACGCCCTTGCCGACGGCTTCTACACGTACGAGCTCCGCGTCATGCAGCGCGATGCGAAGCCGGTGTCGCAGTCAGGCTCGTTCACGGTTGCCAACGGAGCAGTCGTCACGCCGAGCATCATGGAACGGAAGATTCCGCACGCCACTCCGCTGACCTTCTTCTCCGACTTCGTCTCGGCGGCCGGTGGACTCTGCGGCGGCGCCGACTGCACGAGCACCGAGTCGATGGGAGCCGCCACGATCAAGGCGAAGGCGAACAACGTTCGGATCAAATTCGAAGACACCTCGACCCTTTCTGGTTTTCCCGGGACCGACTGGCAACTGAGCGCGAACGACACCTTCAGCGGCGGCGCGAACAAGTTCTTCATCGAAGACCTCACCGCTGCCACCGTACCGTTCACGATCGAAGGCGGCACGCCGAACAACACGCTGTGGGTCGACAGCACGGGACGCGTGGGGATCAACACCTCGACGCCGGCGCATGACCTGACGATCGACAACCCGGTCTCCGCCGTCATCCGGATGGAACAGAGCGCGTCGCCGTTCCAGGCCTGGGACATCTCCGCGAACAACAACAACTTCATCGTCCGCGACATCAGCCACGAGACCGATCCGTTCATCGTCCGGACGTCCGCTCCTTATTACTCGCTCGTGGTCGACAGCACCGGCCGCATCGGCCTCGGCGTGTCGTCGCCGCTCTACCAGATTCACCACAGCAGCGGCGCGCGCCTCGACGCCGGAAGCTGGATCAACGCGTCGAGCCGCACCGTGAAGCAGGACATCCGTGACCTCGACGGTAACGCCGCGTTCGACGCGTTCAAAGCGCTGCAGCCGGTGACGTTCGCCTACAAGACGGCGCCCGATCAAACCCGCGTCGGCTTCATCGCCGAAGACGTTCCGGCGCTCGTCGCCACGCCGGATCGGAAGGGGCTGTCGTCGATGGACATCGTCGCCGTGCTGACGAAAGTCGTCCAGGAACAGCAGCAGACGATCGATGCAATGCAGGCGAGACTGCAGAAGCTCGAAAGCAAACAGTAACGACCGACGGCGTCAGGAGGTGGTGTCCCCGAGGAACTTCGCAACCTCGCGGCACCCCTCCTGCTGCCGGATGTCGAACGACACCTCGGCCCAGTGTTGCGGCGTCGTGTGGTGCTCTTCGTCGACAAGCTTCGGATCGGCGCCGGCGGCAACGAGGATCTGCGCCATGCGCAAGTCGCCATTCCACGCCGCGGAATGCAGCGCTGTCTGCCGCGACTGACCTTTGGTCCGCGCATTCGGATTCGCGCCGTGTTCGAGGAGCCACGACGCGAGCGCGTGGTGTCCGCGGTCAACCGCAGCCATGAGGATTGCGTCGTCATGTGCGTTCGAAGGATCCGCCGCGATCGCGTCGAGGTCGCCGAGGCGCGCGTACTCGATCGGTGAAGCCTCGACGCCGTGCGCGATCAGCAGCCGGACGAGCGGCGCGCCCGCGGGGCCGAGCGCGCTGAGCGCCTGAATCGGCGTCGTTCCCCATCGGTCTTTCGCAGTCGTACTCGCGCCGAGAGCGATGAGCCGCTCGATCGCTCGAGGAGTGCGCGCGAAGGCGAGGGGCGACGCGTTGTTCGGAGTCTCAGCCGGAAGCGCATCGACGTTCGATAGGAACGCGTCATCGCCGAGCAAGAGCGCCTCGAACAGTCCGACGGGCGCGCCGCGACGGAGCAGTTCGTCGCGCATCGCGGACCGCCCCCGCTGAATGGCGAGCATAAAAGGCGACCATCGATCGTACGCGTCGTTGCTCCCGTTCACGTCCGCGCCGCGCTCGAGGAGCAGTTCGAAGATCCCGGCTCGATCGCTCTCGATCGCCACATGCAGCGCCTGCGGCCGCCCGCCCCAGAACGGATGCGGACCAACAGCGTTGACGACGTCCGGCTGTTCGTCGAGGAAGCGCCGGACCTCGTCGATCTGGCCCGTGCCGGCGGCGCGGAAGAACGCTTGCACGTCCGAATCTCGCATGGTCAGGCAGAGTGTACTGTCGCCGTCCGTCAGCGGGATAAGTGTTCCGGGCGCGCTGCAGCGCGCCCGGAACGCGGACTACGAACTACATGGGGATCGTCGCCGGAGATGGCGGGGCCGAGGTGGGCTCGGGCTGAGAGGTCGTCGAAGACGTCTTCTTTCGCCCGAGCTTGTTCAGCCGTTTCATCTCCTGGACGTGTGCTTTGACCTGCGGCGCGCGCGTCGTATCACGCGCGAGCTGGCGGCAGATGTTGTACGTCTGCAGAGCTGCGAGATTCACGCTCTGCCGGCGCACGTGATCGGCCTGGGTCGCCGCCGCGAGCACGGTCCGCAACTCGTCGGTGAACGCGGTCCAGCGCGCCGCCGCCTCGACCTCCTGCCGTACGTCTTCGTCAGTGCGGCCGACCGCAGCCTGCACTGCATCGACGGCGCCGATGGCGTTGATCGATGCGGTGACGAACTGCGGGTCGACGTTTCCTGAGTTGAACTTCACGTGCGGAAGGCGAGAGGCGTCCGGAATCGGGATGCGGGCCTGGAGCGCGCGCAGAGCCTGCACCGCCTCGTCCGGCGTGAGCATCGTCGTCGCCGGATCGGGAGTGGTGGTCGGGTCTGCGCCGGCCGTCGGGGATTGAAGGGTGCGATTGATGATGTATTTCATGGTTTTCACTGTCCTTTCGTTTTGTCTTTTTGATCCGATCGAATCGAGATGACGTTAGCGAAAGGGGTCAAGCGTTCTGACATCAAAAAAAGTGACGAAACGGTCACGGCGCGCGAGTGCCTGATGAGAAAGCACTTGCAGTCTGCCGGAGGTAAGGCGACGTGTTTTTTATGAAGTATGGTGTGAGCCGGCCGTCACACGAAAAGTGACGGCCTAGTCACATTTGGCGGTTGGAAGGCCATTTTGGCCGGGACCGCGGTCATTTTGGGCCCACGTGCGGTCATTTTGGGCGGGGTCGGGCTCATTTTGGGCCCAAGGGCGGTCATTTTGAGCGGACCCGCGGTCATTTTGGCGGGGAAGGCGGTCATTTTGACCGCGATGCCGGTCATTTTGGGCGGGAGGCTCGTCATTTTGGGCGAGACACTGCCCATTTTGGGCGGGGGGTGGGTCCGTCGCGAGGAGGATGAACCTCCTGCGCGACGTGTCCTTCCCTACCATGACCGATCGCGGACGGCGTTCACGGGAGCGGCGCTCGCTGGCGGCGCTCCGCGGTAGTCGCCACCCTGCACCTCCGTCGCCGTTTCGACCATCAGCCGGAACTTCTCGACCAGTTTGCTCTGGAGCGGCTGCGGCAGGGTGTGCAGCTGGTCCAGGAACCGGTCGATGGCGATCTGGTTGTCGTCGAGCTCCCACGGGGCGATTTCCTTCTCGATGCGGGAGCCGAAAAAGTCCGCCGCGCTGAGGCCGTAGGCGGATAGGAGGCGCTCCAGCTGCGCCAGTTTCAGAGAGCCGATCCGTTCGCCGGTCTCGAATGAACTGATCGTCTTCTCGCCGACGCCCGACATCCGGGCGACATCTTTCTGGGTGAGGCCGCGCATGCGGCGTGCTTCGCGGAGTTTCAATACGAGATCCATGGAAACCATCTCCTAATCTGTCGTCATCGCCACCCCTCCCTCCCGTCACTCTCCAGCCGGTAGAACCGCGGCTGCCTGCCGGCGGCTCGCTTTTCGCCACCTCGGCCTCTGAGCGCCCCGAGAAGGGATGATCAGCGGCTCCGTTGCGGTTGACATAGGATACCAAAGGGACGTACAAGGACAAAGAAGGATTCACGAGGACGACGCAAATGCCCGAGAAAGTTGAGCGCTGCCCCTGGTGCGGGAGCACGATCTCCCACGACAAGTTCGTCAGAATCCAGGAGTCGATCCGCGAGGAAGAGCGGCGCAAGCTCGCCGCCGCGGTCGACCTGGTGAAGACCGAGGTCGAGAAGCAACGCAAGAAAGAGATCGCCGAGGTCCGGCGGATCCTGGAGAAGGACCGGAACACGGAGCTCGCGAAACGGGAAGCGGCGTTTGCGCGCGAGCGGGAGGCGCTGCAGAAGAAGATCGTCGACATCAGCCGTCGCGTCGGCAAGGGGGGAGAGCTCGCCGATGGCAGCGAAATCGACCTTTACGACGAGCTGCGCGGCGCGTTCCCCGAGGATCAGCTGTCGAAACGCGGCAGCGGCAATCTCCTACTCGACGTCCAGTACAAGAAGAAATCCGCCGGCAAGCTCCTCATCGCCACGAAGCCGCGTGCCGCGTGGCAGCAGGCGTTCGTCACGAAGCTCCGCCAGGAGCAGTCGGAGGCGGGCGCGGATCACGCGATTCTGGCGACCGCCGTCTTCCCGGCGGGCAAGAAGGAGCTGTTCGTCGATTCTGGCGTGATCGTCGTCGCGCCGGCGCGCGTCCGCGCGATCGTCGACGTGCTGCGGAAGGCGCTCGTCTCGATGCACGTCGCGAAGCTCAGCGACGCCGAGCGGACGGACAAGCTGAACCGGCTCTTCAAGCACATGACGTCGCCGGCGTTCAAACGGAAGCTGGCCGAGGCGTCGGAGCTGACGAGCGAGGCGCTGCAGATCGACGTCGACGAGAAACGCGCGCACGATCTCGTCTGGCGCAAGCGCGGCACGGTGCTGACGCGCATCCGCCAGGTGCTTCGCGACATCGACAGCGACGTCTGCGCGATCGTCGAGTCGCACGACGAGACGCAGGGCGGCAAGATCGCTGCGTTCCGGGTGATGCGATGAACGCCCGGGCCGTAGCCTCACCCACGCTATGGCAGGAACGCCGCCTCGGACGCACGATCCTCCGCACGTACCGCGACGCGCGCGACCTCGACGACGTCATCCCGAACGAGCGTCAGCCGCGGATGGGTCCGAAGGAGGATCTCGAGCTGCAGCGGCAGATCGAGGCGAATGAAGGGATCTTCGAGCCGTTGCTCGTCGAGCCGCATCCCGACCTGGAGGGGAAGTTCCGCATCATCGACGGCGACCGCCGCTGGACGAACTCGAAGGTGCTCGTCGAGCGCCAGAAGAAAGAGGTCTACCGCCGCATCCCGCTCGAGATCACCGACCGCACGCTGACGGACGACGAGCGGCTGCGCGTCTGGATCTACATTCACCGCCAGCGGAAGGAGTGGGACGCGAAGGAGAAGGAGATGGTGGCCTACGGCCTGGTCGACATCGTCGGCCGCGCCAGCGCCGCGAACATCCTCGGCGTCACGGTGCGCGATCTCGACAAGCTCGTCGACATCTATGAATTGTCGGAGCGGCTCACGAATCTGGCGGAGCCCGGCGCCTCGATCACCTGGGCGCGCGAGATCAAGAACATCAACAAGACTCTCCTCTCGCCGTCGATCCTCGACACGATCGTCCAGAAGGTGAACGACAACGAGATCACGAACTCGAAGGACATCCGCAAGCTTCGAGTCGTCCTCCGCGATCCGGTGGCGAAACAGAAGTTCGCCGATGGGGCGAAACTCGACAGCGTGCTCGAAGACGTCATCCCATCCGCGGAGCAGCCGCAGAAGGGAACGCTCGCCGGCGACATCCAGCAACTCACCGCCGCCCTCAAACGCCACCCCTGGACTGCATTGATGGAGCGCCGCGGCGACGAGCAGTTGCTGAAGAAGGTGGAAGAGGCGGAGAAGCTGCTGCGGGACCTGCGGAAGGCGTTGAAGTAAGTCAGCGCGGCGTATACTCGTCTCCGTCCCTAAATCCCCAATTTAGTTGCCGCTGACCGCCCTTCGCCGGGCAGAAAGGAAGGCTGCCGTGCCTGATCTCTCCATCAGGATTCTCTCCACGGAGGGCGGCGTCGCGTTCGACCCGTGCTCCGCTCCCCCCAGCAGCACCGTAACGTGGAACAACCAAACGAGGCAGACGCACCAGATCACTTCCGGAACGTTCTCCACCGACCCGATCCTGGCCGGCATGTCGTCGCGGCCGGACTTCGTCATCGACTTCCAGGCCTCCGGGACGATCGACTACTTCTGCACGCTCCACGAAAACGAGGCGGGGACGATCGTCGTCACGCCGGTGCAGCCGATGCCGCCGGAAGGAGACTGAGATGAAAACGCTGCGAGTGTCCTTCATTGCCGCGCTCGTCGTCACGACCTCGCTGTTCGCGCAGACGCCCGGAAGCGGACAGGGTGGCGGAGGGGGAAAGAATCGCCGGCAACGTCCGCAGAGCACGGCGAAGCCGGTTCCCGTCGGACAGCAGATTCCGTGTCCGAAGCAGGAGGAGCTGGTCAAGACGCCGGAACTGATCTCGAGCAACGGCCGCCTCCGCGCCACGGTGGTGGTCGAGAGCGAGAAGGAGCGGGTCCCGTTCCGCTATCAGGGCGACACGAGTGCGAACAGTCCGGGCAACAAGCCGGCGGCTCCCGGCACGTTCTCCGCCTGCTTCGAGCAGTGGGTGCGCGCGTTCCGGACGCCCGATGGCGTTCCGGCGTATCCCGGGGACCCGGCACCGGGCAAGTATCGCGACCCGATGGCGGGGCCGACGCTCCGCGCGCAGGTGGGCGACGTCATCGAGCTCGCCTTCATCAACAAGATCGACCCGGCGAACTTCGGCGACTCGATCGACCGCGGCGACCAGGGCTCAGGCGACTGCGATCAGGCGGGCCTGAATGGATCGATCTATCCGGGACCGACCAACGACCAATATCCCGACTGTTTCCATGGATCGACGACCGCCAACCTCCACTTCCATGGCACGCACACGAATCCGAACACGACCGGCGACAACGTCTTTCTGGAGATCGTGTCGAACAAGCGGCTGAAGGATGAGCCGACACCGGACACGTCGAAATTCCGCAATGCGGTTTTCGACGCGTTCTTCAATAAGTGCGAGACGATCCTGCAGAAGGGGTCGCACGTGGAGTATCCGCGCGCGTGGAGCGATCTGCCGGACCTCTACACAAAGGACCAGGAGCGGCTGCTCAACAAGTACGACCAGTTGCCGGCCATCGGCAAGAAGCTCTGGCCGGTCGACGAGCATCAGATCAAACAGGGCGCCTGGCCGCAGTACTACCTCGGCTCATTTCCCTACTGTTTCCGCCTGCCGAACGATCCGGGAACCGCTCCGTCCACCGCCACTGCCGCCGCGTTGCCGCACACGCACGGCGCGGGAACGGCGGAGCTGGGCGACAGCACCGACTTCAATCAGGGAGCGGTGAGCCCGAACCTGATCATGGGTCAGGCGCCCGGCACGCACTGGTATCACGCGCACAAGCACGGCTCGACGAACATCGACGTCTCCAACGGGATGACCGGCGCGTTCATCATCGAAGGACCGTACGACCAGGCAATCAGCGCGTACTACGACCCCGCCAACGCGAACAGCGGCTCTCCGGGCAACGTGACGTGGACGCGCAAGCAGCCGACGATGGTCATCAACCAGCTCGGCGGCTCGCCCAACCTCATCCTCGGCGGACCGCCCAATGGTCAGGACAAAGGCCCCGACTTCTCCGTCAACGGGCGCCTCAACCCGCTGCTGACGATGCAGCCGGGCGAGGTGAAGATGCTGCGCATCGTCAACACGTCCACCCGCGCCAGCGTCTACTTCCTTGGGCCGCCCGCCGGTTTCCACTGGAAACAGATCGCGCAGGATGGCGTGCAGTTCAATCAGTACAACTGGACGAATCTCAACAACGACCAGTCGTTCCTGCTCGCCCCTGGCAATCGCGCAGACCTGCTGCTGCAGGCGCCGGCGACGGCGTGCACGAGTACGGTTGCGAACGGCTGTCAGTACCCGGTGCAGGTCTATAACGAGGTCGACCCGACCGATCTCCTGCCGGCGGGCGGCCAGCCGCAGGTCTACAAGATCAATCTGTTCACGGTGAACCTCAAGGGGGCACCGCTCGCGACGCCGATGGCGATCCTGCAGACGGCGCCTGCGTTCCCGGGATTCCTCGCCGACATTCCGGACAACGAGATCAAGTTGTCGCGGCAGATCCTCTTCGCCTCCACCGGGCCGGGGTCCGGCGGCCACCACACGATCGACGGGCACGTGTTCAACGGCGAGGTGGGGGAGGTCGTGCTGCTCAATACGGTGGAAGAGTGGAAGGTGCTGAACGCGACGGCGAACCCGAACATCTCGCATCCGTTCCACATTCACATCAACCCGTTCCAGATCACCGAGGTGTTCAGCCCCAATGAGACGCTGCCGAATTCGACGACGCCGAAGTATGTGACGTCGCTCTCGCCGGCGCCCGTAGCGGGGCAGTGTTATCTCAATCCCGATGATCCGGCCACCTGGCGTCCGCAGAACTACAGCGCGACGACCGGGAAGTGCGAGTACGTTTCTCCGGTCAGCAACCCGAAGAATCTGATCTGGTGGGACACGTTCCCGATCCCGTCGGGCATCGCCGGCACGAAGGCCGACGGCACCGCAATGATCATCCCGGGCTATTTCAAGATGCGCAGCCGCTTCGTCGACTTCGCCGGCTATTACGTCATCCACTGCCACATCCTCGCGCACGAAGACCGCGGGATGATGACGGTGGTCGAGGTGGCGCCGATCATCTCGCCGTATTCGCACCACTAGGAGCTTGGTGGCAGCGCGCGATTTCGCGGGATCGCGCGCTGCCGAAGCGCCGTTTAGTCGTGCAGGATCACGTTCAAGAGCGACGGATGCACCTGCAGGCGGTCTTCGTAGCGGATGTAGCCCAGCTTGCGGAACCGGTTCAGGAAGAAATTGACGCGCGAACGCGTCGTGCCGACCATTTCGGCGAGCACTCGCTGGCTGATCTTCGGGATCACGTTTTCGTTTTGAGTCGGTTTTCCGAATTGCGCGAGGAGCAACAGCACTCGAGCGAGACGTTTCTCGGTCGAATTGAACAGCTGATCGACGAGATCGGCCTGGATGCGCGAGTTCCGGTCGAGCAGAAACGCCACAAAAACATCGACCAGCGCGTGTTCTTCGTGGAGCACGCGGGCCATCTCCTGCTTGTCGATTCGCAGCAGCGTCGTACTCGCAAAGGCGGTGGCCGTCGACGTCCGCATTTGGTCCGACTGGGCTACGCATGATTCTCCGACGAAGTTACCGGTCGTCAGGAGCGCGAGCGTCGCTTCTTTGCCGTGGTGAGAGACAACCGTGAGCTTGATGCTGCCCTTCTGAATAAAAAAGACGGCGTCCGCCGGGTCGCCCTGGGAAAAGAGCACCTGATTCTTCTTCAGCTGTACGCTCGTCCTGCCGAGGCCGGTCTCCCTCAGGAAGACCTCAGGGTCGAATCCTCGCAGAGGAGGCCGTGCACGTGTGGCGTTCACTAACACAGGTAACGTTACGCGCGTGTTCTCTTCTGCACACATGATGCAGCGCGGCGCGGGTATCTTCAGGTTCTATGCATCCACTTGGCCATCGCTCGATTTTCCTTTTTTCCGTCGCGCTCGGATTCGGCACGTCGGCCGCTCTCGCGCAGACCGCGCCCCCTCTCGGAGTGGCACGGCAGTTTGGAGTGCTGGCAGGCGCGGGCGTCACGGGATCGACAGGGCTGGGCACCACCGTCAATGGGGATGTCGGGTCGTCGCCGACGCCGTCGGTCGCGAACTTTCCTCCGTCGACGAGTCTCGCGCCTTTCACCGTGCACCTCGCTAACGACGCCGTCGTGCAGCAGGCTCACACGGACGCGATCACGGCGTACAACAACCTCTTCGCGCAGGGCACCGGACCCGGTGTGACCGCGCTCGGCGCACAAATGAACGGGCTGAATCTGACGCCGGGCGTCTACCGCTTCGCCGCCGCGGCGGACCTCGCGTCGACTGGAACGATCACTCTGACTGATCCGACCGGCACCGGAGTGTACGTCTTCTCCGTCGGGACTGCGCTCACGATCAACGTCGGCGCGCACTTCCTCGGCAATGCGAACCCCTGCAACGTCTACTGGCAGGTGGGCAGCGACGCCACGCTGAACGGAAACAACTTCTTCGGGAGCGTCATCGCGAATCAGAGCGTCACGGTGGCTTCAGCGACGAACCTCATCGGCCGCGCTGTGGGGTTGAATGGCGCGGTGACGATGCCCGGCGCGGGCGGCAACTCGATCGGCAGTTGCAGCGTCGCCGTAACGATTCCTCCGTCGGCCGCTGTCCCGGCGCTGGACGGGGCCGCCCTTGTGATGCTTCTCGTGCTGCTGGCGACCGTTGGTGCATTCGCGGTCAACCGCTCAACGACGTAGCGCGGGCCACCACCCTGGACAGTCACGCACAGTCGAAACGGCCCCCCATTGGGCATGCGCTGTACCGGACGTTCCACGCGTTCCGCCGTCATGACGCCTCGCAGTTCGGCGCCGCGCTCGCGTTTTACATCCTGTTCTCCATCGCGCCGGCACTGCTGATCGCGATCTCGCTCGCCGGATTGTTCATCGGCAGGCCGCAGGCTGAGAGGGAGATCGTCGAGCGCATTGCCGGCAGCTTCGGCGCCGTGCCATCCGCAGCGATCGCATCCATGATTCGAGACGTGCCGCGAAGAGCGGGATGGTGGGCGACGGCTGCGGGCCTGCTCACGCTTTACTTCGGGCTCGCGGGTGTCTACCGGCAGATCGAGAACGCTTTGCGCACCATCTGGTCTGACACGCATGATCGCCGCGCTCCGACGCTTCCGTCTCGCACGCCCGAGAAGAAGCTCGCGTCGGTAGGGCTCGTCGTTGCGCTCGGCGTCGTCGTGCTCCTCTCGGTGCTCGCCGACAGCGCAATCGCGGTAACCGGCCGGTACGCGGAGTCACGACTCATCGGCAGCGCTGTTCTATGGCAAATCGTCGAATTGACCGTATCGACCGTGAGTCTGACCGTACTGTTCGGATCCGTGTTCCGGTATCTCCCACAGGCAACCGTGGAGTGGCGCGACGTGAGGCTCGGTGCCGCGGTCACTGCCGTTCTCTTCGTGATCGGCAAGCTCGCCCTCGCGCTCTACCTCGCGAAGGCGGCCGTCGGCTCGGCGTTCGGAGCTGCGGGGTCGGTCGTCGTCATCCTTCTATGGTCGTACTGGTCCGCACAAATCCTTTTTCTCGGACTCGAGTTCACCCACATTTACGCACAGGATCGCGAGGCGCCACAGCCGCAGGCAGCGTTGCCTATTGGTCAACTTGATTAGAAAGAGTTGCCAACATGGCAAGCGGTGTGCAGGGAGTCGTTGCGTGTACGGACCAATCCTCAGGCAGCTACGTGAATCGACGGGACGCAGCCAAGCAGAAGTTGCACGGACCGTGGGAATCTCGCCGGCACATCTGGCGAGGCTGGAGTCGGACCAGCGCGGCCTCTACCTCGAGGATTTCGTCAAGATTGCCGAAACGCTCGGCGAGAAACCCGGCAATCTCCTGCCCAACGACCTCGGAGCCATCGCTCACCTCAAGCCGCTCATCGACCGCCTGGCGAGCATCGATCCCGAGATCCTGCCCCGCGTGACCGCGATCGTCACCGGCATCGTCCTGCTCACGAAGGAGGCGCCCCCCGCCTCCAGGAAACGCCCCCCGGCGAAGCGAAAACGCAGGATGTAGTCCCCCTCCCGAACGACAACCCGAAACACGACAAGAGCGGCCATTCCGGCGCAGCTCGGTTCGAGATTCTCCGGATCGGCACCAACGCGATCCGTCCGGCGATCAGCGAAGTTTCGCTGTCAGGTCGTCGGAGTCTCGAGCCACCGAAAGCACCTCATTGAAAGGTCCCCGAATGAGAAAGACTCTCCTCGTTATCTCCGTAGCCGCACTCGCCGTTACCGGCTGCACGTCCGCAATGAACTCGGCCCTCCCTCCGGGGAGGATGAGCGAGGGTGGGAGCATACGGCCGTGTCATCGCGATCACCGCGACGCCCAGGCCTGCGGCAACGCCATCTTCAACAAGGCGGTGATCGGTGACATCCACACCGGACAGACGCTGACCGACGTGCGCGCCATCATGCGACACGACTCGGAGCGCCGCACCGTCGAAGGCGCGAACGAATCGTGGGGCTACATCACCGATTACGACGACAAGGTGATGACCTGGGTCGTCTTCACGGATCGCAAGGTGAGCTCGATCGAACGGCGGCCGTGGGTGCGGGATTGACAGACCCGATCAGCCATGGCGCCCGGCTCAAATGATCAGCGCTTGATTGTGTGCAACGAGCCCCGGCCCTGACCGGCCGGGACATCAACCATCCGCCGCAGCTCGCTGCGGCACTATCAGAAAGAAGGATTCCATGGGGCTCCTCTGGTTCGTGATCATCGGTGCCGTCGCCGGCTGGCTGGCCGGCCAATTCATGAAAGGCAGTGGCTTCGGCCTGCTCGGTGACATCGTCGTCGGCGTGATCGGCGCATTCCTCGGCGGCTACGTTTTCCGCGCCCTCGGTGTGGGGGTCGGGCGCGGGCTTGTCGGGAGCTTGATCGTCGCTTTCATCGGGGCGGTGATTCTTCTCTTCGTGGTCCGGCTCTTCACCGGTCGCAGGTCGGGCCGGAGGATCTGGTCGTGAGCGCGATCAGGATCGTCGCGATCGCGCCGGCCTTGCCGAAGTAGCGCTTGGTGGCAGCGCGCGATTTCGCCACGATCGCGCGCTGCCTCGTCGAGGTTTGCTACTTGCCTTGATAGAGCTTCAGCACGAAGGCTGCGCCGATCGCGCCGCCGCCGCCGACCGGACCGCCGGCCCACCAAACGTCCACGCGGTAGACCCCCGGAGGAACGTCGCCGTTGGCCTTGTTGGTCCCGATGCGCTGGAAGAAGTTCGCGGCAAACTCGTCGACGTCGCGCTCGGCCTCGAGAGCCACAGCCGGACTCGGGATGCCGTATGGCGTCTCGTAGTGGCCGTACATGTGCCGCGGACCGCTGCCGATCGGTGTGAGCGTCACCTGGAACATGGTGATCGCCGAGACGCCGTAGGTCTGCTTGCTGCCGACGAGTGCACTGAAGTGCGCGTTCAGACAACCCTCGTGCAAGTCCACGCGCGTGGAGAGGAGTGGCGCCTTGTCGAAGCGCCCGCCCTCACCGCCGCCCGCCGGCGCGCCATAGTTGGCGGCCGTGACCTTCAGTCCCTCGAAGCCGACGTCGGTCACGAGCGCGAGCGGCCCGCGGCACTCCGCCGGCACCGTTTGACTATGCCTCGTAGCCGCGGGGCCTGCCTTTTGCTGCGCCGCCAATTCCTTCGAGAACATCCCCCGCTCCTGCGCCTGCAGCGCAACGGCGGAGAGGAAGAGAACGATGAATCCGATCCGTCTCATGTGAGCCTCCTTGCGGAGGTAGTGACGAAGGGAGGGAGAGCGTTTCAGACCCGGGAGTCGAAATTCGCGTCCGTCGATAAGGCTGCGAGTCGTCTGAATTCGGCGCGGACGGCGTTCTCGTCACAATCGCCGTAGCCGCGCACGCTGTGCACGACCGATTTTCCCCGCCGTACCAACTCCTCGGGCGACCACTGGATGTGCCACCACCACACGCCGAGGGGAAGGTCGTCGCAGGCGAAGTCTGCGGACTCGAGGCCGACGGCGCGGAGGAAAATCGAGTGCAGGTGGTCGTCGGAGAGCGAGGCCTTGCCGAAGCGTGGGTCCTCGTAGAGCGGATGCGCGCACAAGGCCTCGCAGGCCGCGCGGCTCATGATGGAGCCCGGCGCGATGACGTGCTCGCCATATTCATAGCCGTTCGCGACAGCCTCGCTCAAGAGAGATCTCATCAGGCTGGCCAGCTCTTCGTCCGGCGAGCACTCGTTCCGCCTCACGAGCTTTCCGATCGCTGGGAAGTCGGCGGCGCGATCGTGGCCGTCGCAGCGGGTGCGAAAGCTGCCGATCATGCCCAGCCGCGGGTTGGAGTCCAGGAGCTCGATGGCCCTCGTGTCCGCTCCGGGATTGCACATCAGCGCATCGGTGTCGATGCGCATCAGCACCTGAAACGAGTAGGCCGTGGTCGCGTATCGAACCGTCCGGGCCACGTTCACGAATAATCCGCCGTCAACGTCGTACGTGGCGTCACAGCCGGCCTCGCGGAGAACGAGAAGGTCGATCTCCGGCATCGCCTCTTTCGCGCGTGCTCCGAGTCCCTCGGCGGAGTCGTCGACGAGAAGGAGCCGGTGCCGCGGATCGGCAAATCGCTCGATCGAGCGGAGGGTGTCGAGCAGGAATTCGAAACGCGTCCCCGGTCCGACCGGAACGTAAATGAGCGAGGAGCACGGTGCAGGCATCGATTCATTATGGATGAAAGGCAGCTGAGCGCCCCGAGTCGCTGGTGTAATATTGCTCGACGTAATTCGGAAGCTGCGCCTCGATCTGGGGACGATGAAGGCTTTCATGGGTGCACTCCTCGAGTGCGCGTCCGAAAATCCCGGACGCGGGAATCGCATGCGCATGCACGCGCGGCCGGAACCGACCGTCGACGTCATCGTCCTCACGGCAGGGCGGCGCAGGTACCTGGATCGGACGCTGGCGAGCTTCGCCGAGTGCGTGCAAGGGCCCCTCGTGCACGCGACAGTCTTCGACGACTCGGGCGACGAGCGGTTCGGGCGCTGGCTAAGCGCGCGGTGCCCGCAGGGCTGGGACATCATCACGACGCCGGGACGCATCGGCTTCACGCGGGCAGTCCGCGCAGCGTGGGATCACGAACGCCGGCGCGGCGGCGCGCCGTACATCTTTCATCTCGAGGAGGACTTTGTCTTCGATCGGCGCGTGGATCTGCTCGAAATGATCGCGGTGCTGGAGCAGGACCCGATGCTGGCCCAGGTCGCGCTGCTCCGCGGTCCGTTTTTCTCCTCTGAGAAGGAAGTAGGCGGGATCGTGCAGGAAGACCCGGATGCCTACGCGGCCAGGCGCGCCGGCG
>DASXIH010000159.1:0-17152 GCA_036498125.1 Thermoanaerobaculia bacterium | reverse complement strand
CCGCGTACCGCAATCTGATCGCGTGCAGCGCGTCGTCAGCGACCAAAGAGCAGTGCATCGACGGCTGGATGTCCGACGCCGCGACGCTGCTCAAGGACGAGAAACCGCAATTCGTGCGAACCCTGCTCGACTACTACGTCGGCAACGTCCTCCGCGGCGACCCAGCCGCGATCCGCAAACGGTGCGGCTAGTGCTTCTTCGGAGCACGCGGCAGCCTGAGGCTTCGCGCGGCCACGTTCGCCGGAAGAACCGCGTCCTGCCGGCGCCATACGATCCGTGCTTTCGGGAGAGGAACTTCCTTGAATAGAGCGCTGAGGAACGCGGGCGCTTCGACAGACGTCGGAATCCGCAACGTCAGCTGGTTCGATAGCTCGCCGTAGTAGATGACGGCGTAGCTTCCATCATCGAGCTGGATCACTGCCGCCTTCGAAGGCTCCGGGACTTCCTGCGCGTCGGTGATGTGCTGGAACGAGATCGGAAACCATTTCGACAACTCGTCAGGCGTAATTGCAGCGGCCAGCACCGGGTAGGCGTGTGTCTTCAGCTCATTCGGTTTCGCGATTCGCATCGATCACTCCGCTGCTCGCTTCATGGTAACAACGACCGGAATTGCAACCAACTCACCCTTATCCAGCACTTCGACTCCCGGACGACCTTCCGTCCACTCCGGCCAACCGGGCACTGACCAGGGATCCGGTTCGATGTCGGTGTAGAACTCGACACCGACTGCGTTCATGGGGAGCGGTCCGTCCCATGCCTTCACTGCGGGGATCAGGCCCGCGAAGAAGTTGTGACGCGGTCTTCCCCAGAGATATCCGGAAGTCGCGATCAGCTCGACCTCCTCAGGATTCGGCTCGCACCGGCGATGAAACGGTCCAAAGCGCGCCGGTCGACGCTCACTCATGAGGTAAGAATGATATGAGACAAGAGATGTCGGATCGCGCCCTCACACTCACGCTTCTCCCCTCCCGCTTCGCCGTCTGTCGCCTCGGCGCACATGACGCGGTGCCCGAATGGGCGGGCGGGGCATTGGTGTCGATCACGCGGACGGCGGACGAGCTGTCGGTCATCTGCGATGAGTCGGCGGTTCCGGCAGATGTGCACGCGGAGCGCGGGTGGGTGTGCTTCAAGGTGCTCGGGCCGTTGCCCTTCGAGTTGGTCGGTGTCGCGGCGGCGATCACGGCGCCGCTGGCCAAAGGGGGGATCAGCGTGCTGCTCGTCGGGACGTTCGACACGGACTACGTGCTCGTGAAGGACGAGTTGCGCGCGAAGGCGATCGCAGCGTTGGAGGGGGCGGGCAGTTACGTGGCGAGTGACTCGTACAACCGCACGTAGGTCTCGTAGCGCGCGAGATTGAGCTCGCCGGATTCGAGGCGGCGTTTCACTTCGCAATCCGGCTCGTGGACGTGGGTGCAGTTGGTGAAGCGGCACGATTCGGAGGGCTCGACGAACTCGGGGAAGTAGTCACGGAGGGATTCGCGGTCGAGGTCCCAGAGGCCGAACTCGCGGATGCCGGGGGTGTCGATCAGGTACGTGCCGGCGCCGAAGTCGTAGAGGGTGGCGCGGGTCGTGGTGTGGCGGCCGGTGCCGCGGCGGTGCAGGCCGCCGGTGGCGAGCTGCAAGCGCACGTCGAGCGCGTTGAGGATCGACGACTTGCCGACGCCGCTGTGGCCGACGAGCGCCGCCATCTTGCCCTCGACATGCGAGCGCAACGTATCGAGGCCTTCGCCGCTTTTCGTCGAGACCGCGATTACCGGGACTTCGAGATCGCGATACGGCGCGAGCTTCGCCAGCTCCTCTTCACGCTCTTCGTCGGACAGGAGGTCGATCTTGTTGACGCAGAGCACCGGCTGCGCGCCGCCGCGCTGGATCGCGATCAGGTAGCGGTCGATGAGGCGCGGCCGCAGCGGCGGCGACTTCAGGGAGACGACGTGGACGACGACGTCGATGTTCGCGGCGATCATCCGCTGCAGGTGTTTGTTGATCGGGTCGGGCCGCGCGAGGACGCTCTGCCGCGGCAGCACGGTCTCGACGGTGTCGCCGTCGAGGATGACCCGGTCCCCCGCGGCGAGAGCACTGCCGCGGAGCATGGCGATGTGCGGAGGGACGTTGCAGTCGATTTCGGCGCCGTCGCGGAAGACGCGGCACTGCGCACCCGTGACCGACATGACGATCGCCGCGGAGCCCGGATCGACGTCGCCGCCGGAGGTCGTCTGCGGCGACGGCTCGAGCTGCGCGATGATCTGGGTGAGCTTGCTGCGCTTCCGCGTCCGCCCGTGCTGGTCGAGCAGCGCCTCCCAGTTCTCCTCCGTCACGGGGCCGGCGCGCTCGCGGCCCTTCTCCTTGTTGAAGCCGCGGCGGAGCTTTCCCGCGTCTTTGCGCGCCTTCTGCGTCGCGTAGTCGCCTAGATGTTTGAGGTCGGCTTGCATCCGCCGCAAGCTTCTCTCGTCTTTCTTACCCATCCGCCGTGTAGAATAACGCCGTCCAAAGTCACCAATGGAAAAGCCCTGTGTTCTGCTCGTCGACGACAACGAAGCCACGTGCACGCTCGTCACGGCGTTGCTGCAGCGAGACTTCGTCACCGATGTCTGCAGCGAAGGCGCGGAAGCGATCGAAAAGCTGAAGACCGGCAAGTACGCTGCGATCGTGCTCGACCTGCTGATGCCACCGCCGAACGGCTACGACGTCATGGATACGCTCCTGAGCTCACGCCCGGAGATGCTGAAACGCACCGTCATCATGACCGCCGCTCTGTCGGCGCGCGAGAAAGAGCGGCTGAAGAACTACCCGATCGCCGAGGTGGTCGCCAAGCCGTTCGACGTCGAGGCGCTGCTCGCCGCCGTGAAGAAATGCGCCGGCGACGACGGCCGCGGGTTCGGCAACGTGATCTCGAGCGGGATGCTGTTGCTGATCGCCGAGATGATCCAGCGCGTGGCGCGCTGATCGCTGATCAACGACTCAGCAGCGTCACCAATGGTGCGCCGGCGATCATGGCGGCGATCGCCATCGTCTCGAACATGCTGCGGCCGCGGATCTCGGCGCAGGCGGCGATGACGTCGGCGATCTCGTGCGGCTCGAACGGTTTTCGGATGAGGCCGTGAATGAGGCTCGCGTCGAGACGGTCGATCAGTCCCTGATCCGCGGCGGTAAGGACCAGCACGACCGGCATCGGTCCGGCGGCCCGGAGCGTTTCGAGAACCGTGAAACCGTTGACCTCCGGCATCATCAGGTCGAGCACGACGACGACGTACGGATGCTGCGCGATGAGGTCGAGCGCCTCACGTCCGTTCGTGGCGCAGTCCGCCGAAATGCCGCGCGCCTGTAAGACCGTAAACAGAATGTCCCTGACGTCCTTCTCGTCGTCGACGATCAGGACGCGCTTGGTTGAATCGATGGCCATGCCTACCCCTGCTGCGATTCCTCTCAGGATGTTGCGCATACTTCGTTCCAACCGCTCCAACCGTTACTGCACGCCTTCGTGGAACGGGACGATGGGGTCGATGTCGACCGGCACGTCCTTCGCGCGCGCGAGCGCGGCCGTCAGCTCCGGCGGCATGACGTCGTATTTCTTGAACCATGCCTCCGCGCGGGCGCGGTCGCCGGTGGCCTCGATCTCGAGCAGCTCCTTCGTCACGGCGGCGATCGCGGTCGGCATCTTGGCGTAGTCGATCGAGTACGTGCCGTTCGCGTCGCGCACGATCCCGCCGCGCTCGGAGAGGAAATTGAACTCCATCATCTCCGCGCGGCCGTGCGCCTCGCCGGTGCCGAAGCGGACGGTGCGGAAGATCCCGGCGACGTACGACGCGTAGTACTCCTTCTCCCGTTCCTTCGGCAGCGCACCATGATCGATGAGCCACTTCAGGCCGAACATCCCGGTGACGTCCGCCTTCGCCTCTTCGAGCCCCGAGTACGCCGGGCCGATCGAGGAACGGATGTCTTCACGCTTGCCGCCGACGCGCGCGAACGTCGGGCCGAGCCCGTGACAGATCTCGTGCATCATCGTGCTGGCGAGGTAGCCGTCGGCGGTCGCGATCGACGCGTCCTCCGGCCTCATCACCCGCTTCGCGAGCGGAAGGATGACGTCGTTCACGCGCGCGTCCATGAAGTTCTTGAAGAAGATCTTCTTGCTGCCGACCTTCTCGTGGATGCGCGGATCGTTCGGCAGATTGTCGGCGACCGCCTGGTAGCCGTGGCGCAGGTCGCCGGCGCGGAACGGCGTGTCCATGACTTCCATCGGCGTCGGCTGCCCTTGCTTCGACGGCCGGTCCTCCGCCGCGAGCGGCAGCGCGTCCTGGACGTCGGGCACGTACTTCTGGAAGATGTCGAGCTTACGGCTCTCTGACTCGTTGCGGATGAGCACCGCGGCTCCGTACGACGTCTTGATGCTGAGCAGCGCGTCGGCGTAGACCTCGTACGGCGCGAAGATGACGTCGAACTTCGGATCCTTCAACTCGACCCACTCGACGTCGCTCTTGTAGTAGTCGTCGGTGAGGAGCGCCGTGGAGCGGTCGCGGAGGTACTTCGCGAACGCCTTGTCGTCGCTGGCCGCCGCCGCTTTGCGCAGATGCTCTGCCGCGGGCTTCAACCACTGTGCGTAGCGGACGTGGTACGGCGTCGTCTTCAGCTTCAGCGGCTTGCGCGACACGATCTCGACGATCGTCCGCTCGCCGTAGATCGCATCCTTTTGCGCCGGATGCTCTTTGACGTACGTCTCGATCTCCGCGGCCGTCAGCCCCTCGGCGATGACGCTGCGGCCCGGCGGCTGCGCTTTGTCGCCGTAGAACGGCTGCCCCTCTTCGATCTGGTCCCAGTGGCTGCCGTTGATCCAGAGGTAGTGGTGGAACGCCTTGATCTTCGCGTCCTTCGATCCGGCACTCTGGTGGAGGAGCGCGATGTCCTCCGGGTTGATCTGGCGCCAGTAGATGTTCTCGAGGTCCTGCGACGCTGCGACGAGCTCGCGGATCACCGTCTGCTGGCGCTTCGTGAAGCCGTCGTACGTGAACGGCATCTCGACGGGGCGGAATTTGGCGAGCCTCTGCTCGATGTCCGGCGCGATCTTCGCCGGATCGAGTTTGACGCTGCTGGCTGCGGAAAGAGAGAGGAGAGCGACGAGAAGAACGACCGTCCGCTTCATGGAGCGGATTGTATTCGACTCGAAGTGATCCGCATCCGCGGCGAAAGCAGATCGCGGGCGAACTCATGGGCGGTGACGGGCATGCTGTGGAGGAAGCCCTGCACGAGGCCGCAACGCTCGCGTTGGAGGAAGGCGAGCTGCTCGTTCGTCTCCACCCCTTCGGCGACGACATTCAGGCGCAGTGCGCGGGCGATCGAGATGACGGCGGAGATGATCGCGGCGTCGCCTTCGTCGCTGACGAGGTCGCGGACGAAGTTCTGGTCGATCTTCACGGTGTCGATCGGGAAGCGCTTCAGGTAGCTGAGCGACGAGTAGCCGGTGCCGAAGTCGTCGATCGAGATGCGGACGCCGAGGCGTTTGAGCTGCGTGAGGATCGAGATCGTCAGCTCGGGCGCCTGGATCGCGGCGGACTCGGTGATCTCCAGCTCCAGCGATGACGCCGGGAGGCCGCTGTCGGCGAGGATGCGCTCCACGCTCGCGATGAGATCGCGCTGCTGGAGCTGCCGCGCCGAAAGATTGACGGCGATGCGCAGATCGGGGTGACCGTCGCTGTGCCACTGTTTCATCTGGCAGCAGGCGGTCCAGAGCACCCACTCGCCGAGGGGAACGATGAGATTGCAATCCTCGGCGACGCTGATGAACGCGTCGGGAAGGACGATGGGTCCTTCCGGCGGCGCCCACCGCACGAGCGCCTCGGCGCCGACCACCGTACCGGTCTCGATCGCGACGATCGGCTGGTAGTGGACGACGAATTCTCCCCTTTCCAGCGCGTGGTGCAACTTCCGCTCGAGCGCGAGACGGCCGTCCGCGATGTCGCTCGGCAGCGGCGTCGCGAACTGGAAGTTGTTCCGGCCCGAGTCCTTCGCGCGGTACATCGCGCGATCGGCTTCGCGGAGTAACGTCTCGGTGTCCATCCCATCCTCGGGGTAGAGCGCGATGCCGATCGACGTCGTCACATACAGCTCGTGCTCGTCGATGAGCACCGGCTGGCGGATGGCGTCGAGGACTTTCTGCGCGACCGTGGCCGCGGAGCGGCGATCGTTCAGGTCGGCGAGGAGAATCGTGAACTCGTCGCCGCCCATGCGCGCGACGGTGTCCTCGGCGCGGACGCACGCAACGAGCCGCAGCGCCATCTGCTGCAGAAGACGATCGCCGATCGAGTGGCCGAGGGTGTCGTTCACGAGCTTGAACTGATCGAGGTCGAGGAACATCACCGCGGCGGAGCGCTTGGTCCGCTTCGCGTGCGCGAGCGCGATGCTGAGGCGGTCGCGGTAGAGCAGCCGGTTCGGCAACTCGGTCAGGACGTCGTGGTACGCCTGGTACTCCATCGCCTGCTGTGCGTTCTTGCGGTCGGTGATGTCGACGATGGTCCCTTCGATGACGCCGTCGTCGAGAAGCGACGCGTTCTCGAGGATCCAGATCTGCTGGCCGTCGCGGCGGCGCATGCGCGACTCGAAGTTCGTCAGCGTCCGCGCCTCGGCGAGGTTGCGCAGTACGTGCTGCCGGTCGTCCTCTCCGAGGTAGAGGCTCAGCGCCGATTCCGACATCAGCTCCTCGCGCGAGGCGTAGCCGAAGATACGCGCCATCGCCTCGTTGACGTCGAGGATGCGGCCGTCGACCGTGGTGCGGTAGACGGCGGCGAGGTTGCGCTCGAAGAGGAGCTTGTAGCGCTCTTCGTTCTTGCGCCGCTCAGTGATGTCCTGCGCGATGACGAGACGGACGCGGCGACCGTTCGACTCGAACTCGAACGAGCTGACCTCAGCCTCGAACACCGTTCCGTCCGACTTGCGGTGGCGGTGGACGACCGGACCGCGGCGGCCTTCGAGGCTCGACACGAGCTTCAGCACGAACGGGACGTCTTCCCTCGGCCGGACCTCGGTGATCTTCATCGCGAGGAACTCCTCGCGCGAGTAGCCGTAGTGCTTCACGGCCGCGTCGTTGACGGCGGTGAAGCGCAGGGTCTCGATGTCGTAGACCCACATCGGCAGCGGGTTGAGCTCGAAGAGAGCGCGATAGCGGTGCTCGCTGGCGCGCAACGCGTTCTCGGCGCGCTTCCGCTCGGTGAAGTCGGAGGCGACGTAGATGACGGCGACCGGGGCGCCTTTGTTGTCGCGGACGAACGACGACGAGACGAGGACGTCGATGCGCGTGCCGTCGGCGGCGCGCCAGACGATGTTCTGTTCGAGGACGCCGCCGCTGTGCAGGATCTTGCCGGTCGACGTGACGTCGTCCCTCGGCAGGATGGCCTTCACGTGCTGGCCGACGATCGACGACGGCTCGTAGCCGAGCATCATCGTGGTGGCGCGGTTCGCGACGCGGATGATGCCGCCCATGTCGACGACGAGGACGGCGTTCTTCATCGTCTCGAGGAGTTGGCCGGCGGCGTAGGCCGGCGTGACGTCGACGAGCTCGAAGCGCGTCACGGCGGTGACCGCGATGATCGCGAAGGCGAGGACGGCGATGTGGCCGGCGGGATAGACGTCGAGGCCGATCGCCGGGAGGTAGTCGATGACGGCGAGCGCTCCGACGCCGAACGCGATCGCCATCGACGCGGCGCGCTCGCGCATCACCCCCTCGGAGGTGTTGTACGCGTGCCACAGCATCCGCATCGACGAGCCGATGACGATGAAGTACGCGACCGGCTCGATGGCGCTCAGCGGCTGGGAGTCGGGGTAGAAACCCCACGGGTAGTGCCGGACGCCGGTGATCGCGAACGGGAGCGAGGAGACGATGCCGACGGCGACGCAGCCCGCCCACGCAACGGCGATCTGGTAGCGCAACTCACGGCCGCGTTGCAAAAAGACGGCGACGAAGTGGAAGACCGCCGGCGCGATGAAGCACGCCGCGAGGTTCCCCGCACGCGCCCAGACGACGGCGTTCTGTTCGTTCGGCGCGCCGTACAGGAGCGCAAACGCGGCGCACCAGGTGCTGACCGCCGTCGTGACGAGGAAGAAGAGGGCGTGCGGAAGCGAGCGGCGGCGGATCAGGACCGCCGTACCGAGGAAGAAGACGATCAGAGCCGTGAACGCCGAGGCTCCAGCGAGTCCGTTGAGGTGAAAGTTGGTCATGCTCCGAGGGGCACGGAGCATGGTAGCAGGTCGGGGAGTGGCGAGTCGGGAGTAGGGAGTGGGGCGTCGACTCCCAACTCCCTACTGACTGCTCCCTACTTCGCCATTTCGAACTTGGTGACGACGATCTCGCCGTTCTTCAACTCGCCGGTGACGTCGGCGCGGAGGTTGTCTTTGCGATCGGTCTTTTTGATCGCTTCCGCCGCGAGCTCGCTGCCGTGCTTGTCGAACTTGACGAACTTCCCGTCGACGACGGCGCCGTAGCCGGACTTGACGCACTGCATGGCGCAGTGTTTGGTGTGCTTCTCGGGCGACGCCAGGAGGTCAGCCTTACCGGAGCAGCTGGCGTCCATGAGCGAGACGTTCTTCCATGTCTCGGCGGCGAGGGGGAGGGCCATCAGGAGAACGAGTGTTGCGAGTACGGTCTTTTTCATCGGGGATTCCTTTCTAAACGTGTCAGCGTGAACGCTGCGATTGCTATCTCGATGTCGCGGACGGCGAGATCGTAGAACATCCCGGTGGTCACGAGGTTGATGGCGATGGCAATTAACCAGATCATCACAATGTAGCCGCCGATGCGCGTCAGGCCGGCGAGGACGATCAGTCCCGCGATGATCTCGACCACGCCGACGATCCGCATGAAGAGCGCGGGGCTGATCGGGATCACCTTGGTGGCGTAGGGGCTGAGGTACATCTGCCAGTCCGTCAGGATGTTGAAGAACTTGTCGATGCCCGCGAGGAGCGGCCCGAGTCCGAGGCCGATACGAAGCGCCCAGTAGGGTGCCTTCAAACGATCGTTCAATTGGACCTCCTGAGACGTTAGAGAATTCTCGAGGTCGTTGGTGACATGTCACGTTTACGCGTCTCGGCGCTCCAATGGATGTATGACCGCGATTCCTGACAGCCTGACGCGCGACGCGCTGACCGACGCGGAGGTCGTCCGCCGGGTCCTGGACGGCGAGACGTCCCTCTTCGAATTGATCATGCGGCGGTACAACCAGCGGGTCTACCGCGCGGTACGGGCGATCGTGCGCGACGAGTCGGAGGCCGAGGACGTCATGCAGCAGGCGTACGTGAACGCGTACACGCACCTGCGGCAGTTCGAGCAGCGTTCGGCGTTCTCGACGTGGCTGACGCGGATCGCGATCAACGAGGCGCTGGCGCGGATCCGTCCGCGCGGTCTGCACGTGGTGCCGGACGACGACATGCCGGAAGTGGAATCGCCATCACCGAACCCCGAGGAGGCCGCGATGACGTCGGAGATCAAGGAAGTCATGGAGTCGGAGATTTCGGCGCTGCCGGACTCGTACCGCTCCGTCTTCATGCTCCGCGAAGTCGAAGGGCTCTCCACGATCGAGACGGCCGAATGCCTCAGCCTCTCCGAGGACGTCGTCAAGACCCGCCTCCACCGCGCCCGGGCGATGCTCCGCGAGAACATCTATAAGCGCGCGAACTTCGGATCGACGTTCACGTTCGGCCACTCGCGTTGCGACCGGATCGTGGCTGGGGTCATGGCCACGATTACCACCCTCTGACGGGCCGCCACTCCCCTACCACCCGCCCGCCATCGAGCGCGTAGTAGCGGTCGTACATGGCGGCGGTGAGGCAGGAGTGGTTCGGGACGATGCGGAGCTGAGTGCCGACGGGGTAACGCACGGTGTCGCCTTCGATCTTGCCGTGCTCCTGTGAGAGAGCGATGAGGCGGAGCGGGAGCGGGTTGAGGTCGAGGTCGCAGACGACGCCGTAGCCGAAGTGCGGATCGACGTGATCGGGGCCGGTGTCTTTCGACATCGCGAGCGCGCCCGCATCGACGATGAGGTTGTTGCGCTCGGGATAGCTGCCGACGACGGTGGTCAGAACGGAGACGGCGACGTCGTCCATGGCGCACGAGCCGATCGTCGCCTGGAACGCATCGAAGAAGACGTAGTTGCCGGGGCGTACCTCGTCGCATTCGGCGAAGCGGTCGACGACGGACGCGGTCGGCGTCGAGCCGATGCTGCGGACGAGATCGTCCGCGCCGAGGAGCGCGCGGAAGCGGGAGACGGCATCCACCTCCGCGGCGGCGTAGTGCCGGATCTCCTCGACATTCTTCGCATGGTAGGAATGTCCGGCGTGCGTCAAGAGGCCCTGAAAGCGGACGGACGGCGAGTCGCGCATGGCGAGCGCGAGCCGCGCGCTGTCGGGATCGTCGGGATCGACGCCGGCGCGGTGATAGCCGCAGTCGACCTTCAGGTAGACGTCGAAGGGGTGACCGCTCGCCTCGAGCGCGCGGAAGGCACGTTCGCTGTCGACGAGCACGTTCAGCCGCCCGATCCGTTTGGCCAAAGCCGCGGCGCGGGCCACTTTTTCAGGGGGAATCGGCACGGCGTAGGTGATGTCCGCGAACCCCCCATCGGCGAAGAACTCCGCCTCGGCGAGCGTCGACACCGTGATCGGTCCCGGCTTGCCGCCGTGCTGCATACGCCCGATCTCGATCGTTTTGTGCGTCTTCGCGTGCGGCCGGAACGCGACGCCCGAGGCGCGGGCCTTCTCGCGAATGCGGTCGCAGTTCGCGCGGACGCGCGCGGCATCCACCAGGAAGGCTGGCGTTGTCAACTCCGCTAACATGAATCACCGGTGCGCAAGATCATCCACATCGACATGGATGCATTTTATGCATCGGTCGAGCAACGGGACGATCCGTCGCTGAAAGGCAAGCCGGTGATCGTCGGCTGGCCGGGCGAACGGAGCGTCGTCTGCGCGGCGTCGTACGAGGCGCGGAAGTTCGGCATCCACTCCGCGATGCCGGCGACGCGCGCGCGGCGCCTCTGCCCCGAGGCCGTGTTCATCCATCCCAATTTCGACAAGTACAGGGCGGTGTCGCATCAGATCCGCGAGATATTCGAACGGCATACGCCGCTCGTGGAGCCGCTGTCTTTGGATGAGGCGTACCTGGACGTCACGCACGAGCTGACCGGAATCCCGACGGCGACCGAGACGGCGGAGACGATCCGCGGCGAGATCCGCACGGAGACGAACCTCACGGCGTCGGCGGGCGTCGCGCCGAACAAGTTCCTCGCAAAGATCGCGAGCGACTGGAAGAAGCCGGACGGCCTGTTCGTGATCAAGCCGCACCAGGTCGAGCGGTTTCTCGTCGGCCTGCCGGTGCGAAAGATCCCGGGCGTCGGCAAGGCGACCGAGAAGGTGATGACGGAGATCGGCGTCGCGACGGTCGGCGATCTGCTGCGATTCGAGCAGGAGGAGCTGATCGCACGCTTCGGCAAGTGGGGCACGCGGCTCTGGCAGCTCGCGCGCGGGATCGACGAGTCGCCGGTCGACCCGTCCCAGGTGAGAAAGTCGTGGTCGAGCGAGAACACGTTCGCGCAGGACATCACGATGGACGAAGTCGCCGACTTTCTCCGCGGCGAGTCGCAGAAGCTGTGGGAGGCGCTGGAGAAGCGCGCGATGCGCGGCCGAACGGTCACGGTCAAGCTCCGCACGAACAAGTTCGAGACCGCCACGCGCCAGCTCACGCCGCCGGAGCCGCCCGCGAGCGGCGACGACATCGCGCGTGTCGCCGTCGAGCTCCTGGCCCGCTTCACGTTCCCGGCGGAGGCGAAGTACCGGCTGGCAGGCGTCGGCGTGTCGAACTTCATGGAGGACGAGGAGCCGACCGCATACAATGCGCCGACTTTTTTCGATAAGAGGTAACCGGTCATGAATCCCATGCAACCCGTCGCCGTCGCGCAGTACGGTATCGGTCCGATCGGCGCGGAGATCGCGCGGCTCCTGCTCACGAAACCGTGGATCAAGCTCGTCGCGGCGGTCGACGTCGATCCGAACAAGATCGGCAAGGACGTCGGCGACGTCATCGGCCTCGGCCGCCAGGTGGGCGTCAAGGTCACCGCCGAGCTGACGGCGAAATGCGACGTCGTCTGCCACTCGACCGGCTCACGCCTGCGCGACGTGAAAGGTCAACTTGTTGACCTACTCTCCCGCGGCGTCCACGTGGTGTCGACTTGCGAGGAGTTGTCGTTCCCGCTCGACGCCGACATCCGCGAAGAGCTGCAGAAGGTCGCCCGGGCGCACAACGTGACGCTCCTCGGCACGGGCGTGAACCCCGGCTTCGTGATGGACAAGCTCCCGCTCACGGTGACGTCGGTCTGTCAATCGATCGAGTCGGTGCAGATCATCCGCATCCAGAACGCCTCGACGCGGCGCGAGCCGCTACAGCGCAAGGTCGGCGCCGGCATGACGGCCGATGAGTTCCGCAGCGCCGTCGACTCCGGAAAGATCAAGCACATGGGCCTCCGGGAGTCGCTGATGATGGTCGGCAAAGGGCTCGGCGTGGAGTTCGAGAAGGTCAGCGACGAGAAGATCGACCCGATCATCGCCGAACGCGAGGTCGTGACGCAGTATCTGAAGGTCGCGCCGGGCCAGGTCGCCGGCGTGCACCAGACGATCGACGGCCGCGGAAAGATCAACGTGAGCCTGGAGCTGCGGATGTACGTCGGCGCCGAGGCGGTGGCGGCCGACCGCGTGATCGTGAAGGGCGTGCCGGACGTCGAGATGGAGATCAAAGGCGGCGTCCACGGAGACCGCGCCACCGCGGCCATGGTTGTCAACTCGATCCCGCGCGTGATCGTCGCGCGCCCCGGCGTGCTGACGATGGACGACATTCCGATCAGTTACCGGTGAGTCGTCAACCCATTGTTGACAAATTAGGTCACCAATCGAATCATTAGCGCGGCATGAGGTGGTTTGCTGCGTTGGTCGCCCTCTTCTCGCTCGCCTGCGCCGGCGAGAAGACGGACTCGGCGATCCGGCTCGGGTACTTCCCGAACGTGACGCACTCGCAGGCGCTGATCGGCGTCAGGCGCGGCGACTTCGGAAAGATCCGGCCGCTGGTCTTCAACGCGGGACCGTCGGTCATCGAGGCGCTCTTCGCGGGGCAGATCGACATCGCGTACGTCGGGCCGAATCCGGCGATCAACGGGTTCGTGCAGTCGCACGGAAAGGCGCTGCGGATCATCGCCGGAGCCACGAGCGGCGGCGCGTCGCTGGTCATGACCAATAGGCCGTACAGCGTGTTGAAACTGCGGCTCGCGTCGCCGCAACTCGGCAACACGCAGGACGTCGCTCTGCGGCGCTGGCTCGCCATGGGCCGGATGAAAGCCGAGATCATCCCGACGCCCAACCCGCAGATCCTCGACCTTTTCCGCCGCGGCGACATCGACGGCGCCTGGGTCCCGGAGCCGTGGGCATCCCGGCTCGTGTACGAGGCGGGCGGCGTGCTGCTCGTCGATGAGCGGTCGCTCTGGCCGCACGGCGACTTCGTCACGGCGCAGGTGATCGCGAGCACGAAGTTTCTGGAAGCGCATCCCGATCAGGTCCGGCGGTTTCTCGAAGCGCACGTCGCAATCACGCGGTGGGAACTGGCGCACCCGGCCGAGGCGCGAGCGATCGTCAACGCGGAGATCGGTCGCCTCACCGGAAAGAAGCTCTCCGACAAGGTGCTCACGTCGGCGTGGGATCACATGCGCCCTACCTGGGATCCGATCGCGTCGTCGTTGAAAGAGTCCGCCGACGCCGCCTACGCCGCACACTTCCTGCGCCAGCGACCGAACCTCGACGGCATCTACGACCTCCGCATCCTCAACGAAGTGGTGGGGCGATGAGACTCGAGCTGCGCGACGTCTCGAAGGCCTATGAAGGGAGCCGCCGCGTCGCCGCGCTCGAGAACATCGACGTCACGATCGAGTCGGGCGAATTCGTTTGCATCATCGGACCGTCTGGCTGCGGGAAATCCACGTTGCTCTCCATCATCGCCGGACTCGAGATGCCGACCTCCGGAGCCGTCGTCGCGAGCGGCAATCGCATTCTGATGTTCCAGGACGGTGCGCTCTTCCCGTGGCTCAACGTCCGCGAGAACGTCGAATTCGGGCTGCGGTTTCTGCCGATGAGGGGCGAGCGAACGCAGCGCGCGATGCAGCTCCTGAAGCTCGTGCACCTCGACGGCTTCGCAGAGGCGCGCATCCACGAGCTCTCCGGCGGGATGCGGCAACGCGTCAGTCTCGCGCGTGCCATCGCCGTCGACCCGGCGGTCCTCCTGCTCGACGAGCCGTTCGGCGCACTCGACGCGATGACGCGCTCGATCCTGCACACGGAGTTGCAGGAGATCTGGGCGCAGACGAGGAAGACGATCGTCTTCGTGACGCACAACGTCCGCGAAGCCGTGGTCCTCGGCGACCGCGTGCTGGTGATGTCGCCGCGTCCCGGCCGCATCGTCGCGGAGCATCGCATCGACCTCCCGCGGCCGCGCGTCATCGACAGCCCGCCGGTCAGCGCCCTCGCGCGCACGATCGGCGAGGAGGTGATGGCGCATGCGTAAGACGCTCAGCCGGGTCGTCTTCTTCGCGTCGCTCTTCGCGATCTGGGAGCTGCTCGTCCGCGCGCAGTTCTGGCCCGACTACCTCCTGCCGGCGCCGGGCGGCGTGGCGCGCGCGATCGCCGACGGTTTCCACGACGGCGACTTCCTCGCCGCGATCGGCGGGAGCCTGAAGCGGCTCGTCATCGGCTACGCGATCGCCATCGTCGCCGGCATCGTCATCGGGCTCCTCATCGCGACGGTGCAATGGTTGAACGACACGCTCGGCCTCCTGGTGATGGGCCTTCAGGCGCTGCCGAGCATCTGCTGGCTGCCGCTCGCCCTCCTCTGGTTCGGCCTCAGCGAGAAAGCGATCGTCTTCGTCGTGATCATGGGGGCCGTGCTCTCGATCGCGCAGGCGACCGCCGACGGCGTCCGCAACACTCCGCCGATCTACATGAACGCCGCCCGCAACCTCGGCGCGCGCGGGATCCGTCTATACACGAGCGTCGTGCTGCCGTCGGCACTCCCGTCGATCGTCACCGGGATGAAGCTCGGCTGGTCGTTCGCGTGGCGCTCGCTCATGGCCGGCGAGCTGCTCTACGCGCTGCCGGGGCTAGGTCACCTGCTGATGCTCGGCCGCGAGATGAACGACATGTCGCAAGTGGTCGCGGTCATGTTGATCATCATCGTTCTCGGCCTGCTCACGGACCATCTGGTGTTCGGGGAGTGGGAACGCCGGATCCGGCGTCAGCGCGGTCTCGCCTCCGCACGCTGAGGCTCACGAGCGCCGCAACGCCGAAGAACCCCCACGCCGCGATCCACGGCCAGGGCGCGGAGCGCATCCAGTTCCACATCGCCAGCGTGATCGACCAGAGTCCGTAGACGAGCAGGAACATGCGCCGGTGGTGCTTGTCGTCATCGACACCCGCGGCGATCGACGCGCCGAGGATGAGTGTCGGGATGAGGCCGAAGATGACGTTGAGGACGATGATCACCGGTAGCGCACGTCCAACACCTTGCGCACCAAATCCTTCGCGGCGCCGGGAAGGTTCTGCACGCCGGTGAGGACGTCGTTGAATGCGTGCGACTCGCCGCCGTGCTTGAAGCACTCGGTACAGCGCGGGAGGTTGGTGAAGTCGCGCTGCTCGAAGGCGCGCTGCATCTCGGCGAGGCGTTCGCCCTCGATGATCTCGCGGAGCGTCTGCGTCTTCAGGTCGCCCATCACCTGATCGCCGTGCGCGTCGTAGCAGCAGTGCGTCACGCGTCCGTCGGCGAAGACCACGATCCAGGTGAAGAACGCCCCCTGCACGCAGCCGTAGAACTTGCCGTGCAGGTCGGTCTCTTCGTTGACGTCGAGCGCCTCGCACGTCTTCTCGATTACGCGCGCGTTTTTGTAGCGCTTCAGGTCGAAGAGGCGGCGGAAGTCGTCGATCGACTCGTCGACCGTCAGCCGGGATCGCATCTTCTGGATCTCGATCCGGATCGGATGTCCGTTCGCCTGCGCCAGAAACGCGCGGGTCAGCTCGACGAGCTTGTCGAAGTCGCCGCCGGTGCGGAGCTGCGGGTAGACGGCCGGGTTGATCGAGTCGACGCAGATGCGAAGGCGCTTCAACGGCGAGCCGAGGAGTTTTGCGCCGACCGATTCGGTGAGCACGAGACCGTTCGTCGACACGCTCGCCTCGGGGAAGAGGCGGATGGCGTCGTCGACGCGCGAATACAGCAGCGGCTCGCCCATCTCGTGCAGCCACTTGAGCTGCAGGCCCATCCCGTGAATCTCGCGCTCCGCCTTTTCGACGAGCTCCCACGCCATGTCCTCGTACGGACGGCGCAGCACCGGCAGCGGACACATCCCGCAGCGCAGGTTGCACTTCGACGTCAGCTCGAGCCCGACTTTGTACCGGCGCGGTTGGAACTTCATGCGTTCACCAGCAAGCGCCCGAAGACGCGGCCGTATTCCTCCCACGAGTAGCGGCGCGCCGATTCGGCGGCGTGCTGTTCGAAGGAGGCGCGGTCGGTGCTCGCGAAGAAGCTGTCGATCGCGCGCGCGAGGGCGTGCGGATCGTCGGGCGGGACGAGCAGGCCGTTGCGGCCGGCCTCCACGATCTCCGGCAGCCCGCCGACGGTCGAGGCGATCACCGGACGTGCGAAGTGGAACGCCGCCAGCGCCACGCCGCTCTGTGCCTCAATGCGGTACGGCGCGAGAACGACGTCGGAGGCGGCGAAGTACGTTGCGATCTCGGCGTCGGGGATGAAGCGAAAGTCGAAGCGGACATTTCCCTTCGCCATCGCACGGTACTGCTCGGCGCTCTCCCACCACGCCTCGCCGGCGACGAGCAGCAGAGCATCGGATTCGATCTCGCCCCACGCCTTCAAGACCACGTCGAGCGCCTTGAACGGACGGACGTGGCCGAAGAAGAGCGCCACGTTCTTGGCGTCGATCCCGAGCGTCTTGCGCGCGGCCTCGCGCGAAGGGATCTCGCCTCCGAGCTCGTGCACCGGCAGGAACGTCTTCACAGTGCGGCGACCATGCGAACGCCGCCACGCCTCCGCCGCCTCGCTCTGCGCATGCACCACGAGCGCTCGCGCGCGGCGGAGCACGAC
>DASXIH010000158.1:0-7602 GCA_036498125.1 Thermoanaerobaculia bacterium | reverse complement strand
GCCGCGTGAACGAGATGTCGTCGAGGTCCGAGTACGCGAGGATCGAGCGGATCCCGAGCTCACGGCACGCACGCGCAATCCGGACCCCGATCTCGCCTCGGTTCGGAACGATTACTCGGTCCACGGTGCCTTCGTCTTCTTCAGGAACGCCTGCATCCCGCCCTGCCCCTCTTCGCTCACGCGACGCTCGGCGATTGCCTCGATCGTGTATGGGATGTTCTCGGCCAGCTCGTTCGCCGACACGTAAGCGACGAGTCTCTTGCACGCTTTCACCGCCTCGGGGCCCGACGTCGCAAGCTGCGCGAGGGTATCGGAGAGGGCCGCATCGAGAGCCGCTTCGTCGTCAACGAGACGATGGACCAGGCCGATCCGCAGTGCGCGTTCGGCGTCGAACCGTTCGCCGGTGAGAAAAAGCGCACGCGCGTGCGACGGTCCGATCTTCTCGATGACGTACGGCGAAATGACCGCCGGGAGAATTCCGAGCTTCACCTCGGAAAGGCCAAACTTCGAAGCACGCGTCGCGATCGCGATGTCACAGACGGCGACGAGCCCGACTCCCCCGCCAATCGCGGCTCCCTGAACACGGCCGATCACCGGGACCGGACACTCGTTGACGATCGCGTACATCTTCGCGAGCTGCGACGAGTCGCGGATGTTCTCCTCGCGCGTGTACGACACCATGCGCGACATCCAGTTCAGATCGGCGCCGGCGCAAAAGTTCGCGCCGCCGCTGCGGAGGACGACGGCGCGGAGGTGCGTCGTCGCCTCGATGCCGCCGAATACCTCGATCGCCTCGGCGATCAGCTCATCGTTGAAGGCGTTATGAACGTCAGGACGGTTCAGCGTCACCGAGAGAACAGCGTTCTCTTCGCTGACGATCAGCGTGCGATAGGTCATGCGGCGCGATTCTATTCGTGCTACGGCTTCGCCGCCCGATGCCGTCCGCTCGCGGCGACCGGATACTTCGCGTTGATCGTGTACGCGCCCGTCGCGCCGAGGGTGCCATTCGCTTCGACACGCACGACGTACGACGTCGTCCCGGAACCGGCGCTGACCGTAAACCCGCTCGTGCTGCCGGCACCGATCGAGATCGGATTACCGGAAACGCCGTTCGTGATCAGGGTCGCCTTCAGCGGCGAGTCGGCCGACTTGATCGTGATCTGCACCGTGCCTGACGTCGTCGCGCTGAACTTGAAGTGGTCGACGTCCGTCGCGGGGCAGATCGAGGCACTCACGTCGATCGCATCCGGCAACGCGTACGCCGTCGCGACCGTGTCGTTCGGCTCGGTCGGATCGACGCACGTCGGAGCAAGCGTGAAGTCGGCGTTCGAGATCACGACGAATTGCGTCGGACCTTGCGGGATGTTCGTGCCGCTCACGATCACGTGGTAGGTCCCTGCCGGCGCTCCCTTGATCTCGACTTCCTCGGTATTGTCGATGTTGTTGACGCCATGCGTCGCGTTCGCTCCCGGATGCGACGGGTCGAGGACGTACGGCAGCGTCGTCGACGTGTCGGGGCCGACGACCTTCACGTCGAGATCGTTCACCAGCGTCTTTCCCGCCACGTCCTCCTGGCCGAGCGGCAGGACCTCAGGGTCGAACCACGACAGCACCACTCGCATGTCCTGCGACGACGTGATCGTGATCGGGTAGTCGAAGCTGGAGCCGGTCGACGCGTTGTCGATCTTGACGCGCTTCCCTTGTCCGTTGTCCGCGATGATCAGATCGACGGTGTTCTTCGCGTTCAGGAAGCCGAAGCCGAACGTGTAGTCCGGTCCCGGATTGCCGAGGTCCTCGGCGCCCGCAATCGCAAGCGCCTTCAGCGTCAGCGGCAGCGGCCGCGCGCCGTTGTTCGACTTCTTCCACTGCTCGGCGAAGATCGCCATCGTGCCGGTGACGACCGGCGTCGACATCGACGTTCCCTGCGCGCAGCCGTAGTTGGCGACGTTACTCGCGGTGCAGAAGCGGGCGACGTCCCACGTCGTACCCATGTATACGCTGGAAAACAGCGCGAGACCCTTGGCGACGATGTCGGGCTTGACGCGGCCGTCTTTCGTCGGGCCGCGGGAGCTGAACGACGCGATCGCCTTCGTCTGCGTGACCGCACCGACCGCCATGATGTTCTTCCCGCTGGCGAGCCAGTTCACCGAGCCGCCGGGGTTATCGCCCGTCGCGGCGTGGTTCGGGTGGAGCGACGTCTCGCAATACGGATCGCCCCACGGGTCATTGCCGGTGCGGCACGGCGACGCACAGTCCGTTCCGGACCCGTTCGGCGAGACGCAATAGACGATCGTGGTCGGGCCGAAATTCGGATCGTCCTGATCGATGTGAACGTGCTGGTAAGGCGGCGTCGACGGTCCCGTGACGCTCCCCTCGTTGCCGGACGCGTAGATGCCGAGGGCGCCGCTGGTGAACGCGACGTGATCGAGGACCGAGTTGAGGTCGCCCGTATAGCCGCCGATCAGATCCTCGGAATCGGTGATCCACTCCCACGTCGCCGCGCATGTGCCGCCGGTCGGCGGAGTGCAGGTGATCCAGCCAAGGGTGTAGCCCCACGAGTTGCTGTCGGCGGTCGCGCCGACGCCCGAGAGGCCGGTGTCCTTCTGCGTCAGCCAGTTCCCTTTGTCCGCGCGGAATTCCTTGAGCGTCGCTTTCGGCGCCATCCCCTTCGCGAACGGGTTGACGCCGGACGCGATCATCGTCCCGCTGGTGTGTGTGATGTGCTGTTTGTTGTCGGTGTCCTTGCAGTCGGCATCGGTGCTGGTACACGTGAATTGGACCGCCGCCCGCCCGCCGAACTCGACGTGGCTGACGTCGAGCGGCGCGAACTCGAAGTTCGCGAGCACGATCCCGTCGCCCGAGAGGTTGTACGGTGCCGCCTGCACCGTGCTCACCTGCGAGAGTGCCGCGGCCGACGCGTTCTCGAGATGCGTCGGGAGGTGGCGCTGCCCGTAGACGGCGAGCACGCGCTCATCGTTCGCGACTGTCTGCAGCGCTCCCGCCGGAATGTGTACTGCTACGCCGTTGAGCGGCTCGTAGCCGAGCGTCAGCGGATCGTCGAGTTGCCCGCCCGCGGCGAGGATCGCGTTCCGCGCCTCGGCGAATGGGACGTCGGCATGAAAGAACAGCTTCAACCCGGCGAACGGACGCGCCTCGGCGGCCGCGCGCCATGCGCTTCGATTGACCTTCTGCGCTGCCGTGAGCCGGTCGACCCGCGCCAGGCGCGGCTCGCTGGCGAACCCGGCTGCGTCGTCAATGCGGGCGATGAAGCGGCCTCCGCTGACGGCGCGTTGCAGGTGGACGCCTTCCGATTCGAGCGCCGCGCGGTCGGCAGCCGTCAGAACATGCGACGGCGTCACGATGACGTGGCGTTCGGCGGCGGCAAGCGTCAGGGGAATGAGGGCGGATGCGAGGATGAGAGAACGGAGCATGAGTGGACGCATTCTAAATTGATACGGATGCGGGCCATGCAACGCTGGAGCCGTTTCGGTGAAAACGTGGTGCCCGAGGCCGGACTCGAACCGGCACACCCTTGCGGATAAAGGTTTTTGAGACCTTCGCGTCTACCGATTCCGCCACTCGGGCACGCAGCTATACGGCCGCCGCGTGTTGCGCTTCCTGCCAACGCTTCGCGGCGGAGTGTAGCTCATCATCCGTCAGCACGCGGTTGGTCGACTTCGCCAACTGGAACAACTCCTTGGCCAGCGACTCTTCCTGCGGGTAGCCGTGAACGTCGATCCAGTAGATCACGTTGGAAAGGCCGCACATTGGGCCGACTTCGATGAGTTGCTCGAGGCCGAACATCCCCGCCGGCACGCCGGAGTAGACGCGGTCGGCGAGCCACTCGCTCCCCTTCTTCTTCGCCTTGATGATCGCCGCGGCGTGGACGCCGGTGCCGGTGCGGAAGGCATCGCGCCCGAAGACGGGATATTGATCGGGAAGCGGAATCCGGACTGCGTTCGAGACGAACTTCACATACTCGCCGAGCTGCGACAGGTCGTTGTCGATCCAGCCCATCAACTTCAGGTTCACCATCAGCAGGTCCATCGGCGTATTGCCGACGCGCTCTCCGATGCCGCCCGCCGAGCCGTGAACGCGGTCGGCGCCGGCTTCGAGCGCTGCGATCGAGTTGATCACGCCGAGGCCGCGGTCCTGGTGTCCGTGCCAGTCGACTTTGACGTTCGGATTGAGACGGTCAACTAGTTGACGAACGAACCGGATGACGTTGCGCGCGCCCCACGGCGTCGCGTGGCCGACGGTGTCGGTCACGCAGATGCGCGCCGCTCCCGCCTCGATCGCGACCGTGTAGAGCTTCTCGATCTCTTCCGGCTTCGCCCTCGTGGTGTCCTCGGTCACGTACATGACGGGGATGCCCTGGCTGACCGCGAAGCGGACCGCCTTCGCCGACTGTTCGACGATCCAGTCGAAGTCCCACTCCTCGGCGAACTGGCGGATGGGCGACGATCCGATGAAGAGGTCAGCCTCGATCGCGATTCCGACGCGGTTCGAGATCTCGACGATCGGCTTGATGTCGTTCTCGTGCGTCCGCCCGGCGGCGCTCGGGTAGACGGAGAGTTTGTTGTCGACGATCTCGCGAGCGATGCGCTCGACGGTCTGCTGCACGTGCTCCCCCGCGCCGGGGAGACCGATATCGGCATTGTCGATGCCGATCGCGTGCATGTAGTGGACGATCCGGAGCTTCTCCTCGATCGCCGGATCGGTCACCGAAGGCGACTGGAGTCCGTCGCGCAGCGTC
Source organism: Thermoanaerobaculia bacterium (assembly GCA_036498125.1). Taxonomy (GTDB): domain Bacteria; phylum Acidobacteriota; class Thermoanaerobaculia; order Gp7-AA8; family Gp7-AA8; genus DASXHZ01. Next base: position 2,846 of record DASXIH010000158.1, on the reverse strand, counting down.
TCGTCATCGAATTCGACTCTCTTTGTCGACGGCCGTTGCGGTTTCTCGCCGTCGAGGTTCCAGTCGTGGATCAGATGCTCGAGGTTCTCCATGGGCTGCCGACAGTTTACTTTCCCTTGAAATCCGCCGCGCGCTTCTCGAGGAAGGCGTTCATCCCCTCTTTCATGTCGTCAGTCGCGCAGAGGAGGCCGAAGAGCGTCGCCTCGAGGAACTGCCCCTCCTCGAACGGCATCTCGCTCCCGCTCATCACCGCCTCGAGCGCGCAACGCACCGCGACCGGTCCTCGGCTCGCGATCTTGCGCGCCATCTCTTCGGCGACGCTCATGAGCTGATCCGCGGGAACGACTCTGTTTACCAAGCCGATCTTTTCGGCCTCGGCGGCGTTGACACGGTCCGCCGTGCAGATGATCTCCAGCGCCTTCCCTTTCCCGACGAGCCGCGCGAGACGCTGCGTTCCGCCGTAGCCGGGAATGATGCCGAGCGTCACTTCCGGAAGACCGATCTGCGCCTTGTCGGAGGCGATGCGGATGTGACACGCGAGCGCCAGCTCGCAGCCGCCGCCGAGGGCGTAGCCGTTGATCGCGGCGATGACCGGCTTCGGGAAACGCTCGATCTCGAAGAAGACTCCCTGTCCCTTCGACGCCGTCGCCTTGCCGCTGAGCGGCGTCATCTTCGCGAGCTCGTTGATGTCGGCGCCGGCGACGAATGCCTTCTCGCCGCCGCCGGTCAAGATGACCGCCTTCACGCCGTCATCGTCCCGCGCCGCCTCGAACGCCTCGCCGATCTCCTCGACCGTCTGCGCGTTCAGCGCGTTGAGCACCTTCGGCCGGTCGATCGTGATGATCAGAACGCCGTCGCGGTTTTCAGTTCGTACGTTTTCCATGGGTGAATTTTATCCCGCTGCGTAGCAGCGGGATCAACGGAGCCACCGCGCAAAGTTCCACTCCGCGCTCAGATCGTTCCAGTTCGGGTTTTCCGCTTGAATCAGCGCCACCCGCTTCTCGCGTGGCCAATTCTTGATCCGCTTTTCCCGAAGCGCTGCCGCGACCTGATCCGCTGCCCCATCGTAGAAAACCAGACGGTCGAACGTATATCGAGCCGTGAACGCATTCGGATGAGTGCGCTCTTTGTGTTCGGTTACGCGACGCGGAAGATCGTTCGTGATCCCGGTATAGAGCCTGTGTGCCCGGTTGCTCATGATGTAGACGTACCACTGGCTCATGCAGCGCGATGTCACCGATGATCCCGCGCCCTGCGGGCGCGGGATAAATTTCTAACGGTCGAACGGCACCGGCTTCTCGCCGGAGTAGTCGTAGAAGCCGGCGCCGCTCTTGCGGCCGAAACGGCCGGCGAGGACCATCTTGCGGAGGAGCGGCGGGGAGGCGAAGCGCTTCTCCTGATACTCCTCGTGCATGACGTGCGTGATGTAGTACGTCGTGTCGAGGCCGACGAAATCGAGGAGCGTGAAGGGGCCCATCGGATAGCCGCAGCCGAGTTGCATCGCTTTGTCGATGTCTTCGATCGAGCCGACGCCCTCCTCGTACGCGCGGATCGCGTCGAGGATGTATGGGACCAGGAGCCGGTTGACGATGAAGCCGGAGTTGTCGCGGCATGACACCGGCTCTTTCCCGAGCGACTTCGCGAATGCGAACGCCGTATCGAACGCCGCATCGCTCGTCAGGATCGTCCGGACGACTTCAACGAGCTTCATGACCGGCACCGGGTTGAAGAAGTGGAGCCCGACGAACTGCTTCGGGCGCGCCGTCGCCATCGAGAGCTCGGTGATGGTGAGCGATGACGTGTTCGACGCGAAGATCGCATCCTTCTTCACGATGCGGTCGAGCTCCGCGTAGGTGTCCTTCTTGAGCTGCGCGTTCTCGATGATCGCCTCGATGACGATGTCGCAGTCGGCGAGGTCGTCGAGCGAGACGCTCCCCGTCAGCCGCGACATGCAGGCGTCCTTATCTTCCGCCTTCAGCTTCCCTTTCTCGACAGCCTTGCCGAGGTTCTTGTCGATGCCGGCGAGTCCCTTGTCGAGAAACTTCTGTTCGACTTCCCGCACGACGGTCTCGTAGCCCGCCTGGGCCGCAACCTGCGCGATGCCGGATCCCATGAGGCCGCAGCCGAGAACGCCGACTTTCTTGATTGCCATTGGTTCCTCCGAAAAATGCGCGCGGATTCTATGCGAGGACATATCCTCGCGCCGTGACGGAGAAGCAGCGTCTGCGCCCGCAGGTAATCCTCCTCGGGTTCGTCAGCCTGCTGAACGACTCATCGAGCGAGATGATCTATCCGCTCCTCCCCGTCTTTCTGGCGTCGGTGCTCGGCGCGACGCCGGTGGTCATCGGGCTGATCGAAGGCGCGGCGGACGGCTTGGCATCCGTGCTCAAGTACTTCGCCGGCGCCTGGTCAGACCAGATGCCGAAACGCAAGCCGCTGATCGCCGGCGGCTACTCGCTCGCCGCGGTCTCGCGGGTTCTGATCCCGATCGCGAGGGTCTGGCCGCTGGTGCTCGTCGCGCGCCTGCTCGACCGGACGGGAAAAGGGATCCGCTCCGCCCCGCGCGATGCGCTGATCGCCGACGTCACACCGCCGGAGTCGCGCGGCAGGGCATTCGGATTCCATCGCGCGCTCGATCACACCGGCGCCATCATCGGACCGCTGATCGCGCTGCTGCTGATGGATGCGCTGCACGTCCCGATGCGGACGATCTTCTTCGTCGCCGTGATCCCCGGCGCCCTCGGCGTGTTGCTGTTGCTCGGTTTTCTTCGCGAGGATCGTGTGGCGCCGGCAACCGTGCCGGCGAATGAAGAAGCCGCCGGCAGGATTGCCGGCGCCACACAGCT
>DASXIH010000157.1:0-8559 GCA_036498125.1 Thermoanaerobaculia bacterium | reverse complement strand
CCGAGACTCTGCTCGTGGTCGGACGTACGGATGAAGTGCCGGCCATCTGCCGCACTCTGATCGACCGTTTCACACGCGCCGGGATGGGAGGGAGCGCCATGACCGCGCTCGCCTTTCTTCGGGAAACGGTGGCCACCGGTCACGCCACCCCCGCCCTGGTCCGCCATGTCCACGAGTTTCTGCGCGACGTATCGCGCACAGAAGCGAGCTCTCCGGTGCAGCCTGTATTGCGCCTCGAAGAGTAGCCCGCCACTCGCCCGCCGAGAAACGGCAACGGCAAGGTCCGCCGCTGCCTCGGATCAAAAAAACCGAGCAACACAACAAGGGAGGAACTATGCGCACCACCTCGACCAAGTCGTTCACGATCGCCCTCGCCCTGACCACCATCCTGACCGCCCCGCTCTTCGCCGCCCGCGATGACGTCAAGCGCCAGCCGCGCGGAGGCGATCAGCAGCAGCAGACGATCGTGCAGCGCCTGATCAACAAGATCGTCCACATCTTCGACGGCGGCATCCTGCCGCACCCCGAAGTCCCGGCCGACTCCCCGTTGACCACGACCTAGTCGTGCGGCGGCGGCGACGCGCCTCGCCCGGCCCGTTTCGCACGGGCTGGGCGGAGGTGTGCCGTCAGTGTCCGGCGTAGTCGTCGTAGCCGCGCTCGCCCCAGAAGTCGGTGGGACGGACCGCGGTGTACGCGATCTGGCCGATGCGCTTGATGTTCTTGACGCCGTACTTCACGGGGATGGCGAGGCGCAGCGGTGCGCCGTGCTGCCACGTCAGCGGAGCGCCGTTCATCTCGTACGCGAGGAGCGTCTGCGGATGCATTGCGCTCGGCATGTCGATGCTGACGTAGTAGCCGTTGCCGGGCGTCGACATCGAGAGATAACGGGCCGACGGCGGCGGCGGGAACTTCGCCATGACGTCGGAGAGCCGCGCTCCGCCCCACTGCACGATCGTGCTCCAACCCTCGATGCAGCGGAACTCCGTGATCATCGATCGCTTCGGGAACGACTTCACGTCGTCGAGCGTGAGCGGGCTGCCGGCGAAATTCAGGCGCCAGCTCGCCATGTCGGCATGCTCGTCGAGGCCGTCGCCTCCATTGATCCGCGCGGGGCGCGTGATCATCGACGGCGGAAACGTCGGATTGAGGCGTCCCGTCGAAAAGTACGACAGCGCCACCGCCTCATTGACGTGCAGCATCCGGCGCAACGGCCAAGGCAGTCCTGCTTCCCGATCCCGCGAACTGAGCCACTTCCACGCGCCGATCGTCGCGACCGCGCCGGCGCCGAGGGTGAGAAATCCGCGTCGCGACATCCGCCGCAACTGGTCAGCGACGTCGCGGTCGTTCGCTTCGATCGCCGCAATCCGCGCCGCCTCGATCTCCTCAGGAGTCGGCTCGTAGACGACGGAGTCCTCGGTCCTCGGTCCTCGGTCCTCAGTCATTGGCGACCTCCGAGCCGATCACCATCGCACGGAAGTTGTTCCATCCGGTCTTGATCACCTGGGCGATGTGGACGACGAAGAAGACGACGTAGCCGACCGTCAGCCAGAAGTGGAAGAAGCGGGCCATCGGATAGCCGCCGAACAGCGACGTCAGAAGGTGGAACTGCGTCGGTTTGTAGATCGCGATGCCGGTGAGCAGCGAGCCGACGCCCATCAGCACGATGGCCGTGTACGCGATCTGCTGCGCGCCGTTGTACTTCCCCTGTGGCGGCGCCTCACGGCGTAGATGGAGGTCGTGGAGAGTGACCTGGATCGCGGCGAGGAACGAGCGGCGGTTCGGTACCAGCTCGCGCCATTCGCCGGAGACGATCGTGTACGCGACGTACAGCGCACCGTTGATGACGAAGAGCCACATGAAGAAGAAGTGGTACGCCATCCCTTCCGCGAGCCGGTAGCTGACGTGCAGCTTGTCCCACGCGTGCGGCGGGAGGTTCATCATCCAGAAGGTGTGCTTCCCGACGCCGACGCGGTAAACGGCGTTCGCCCAGTAAATGAGCGTGCCGCTCCAGATCATCAGCGCCAGAAGCGGAAAGTTGATCCAGTGGAACCACCGGATCGCCAGAGGATGCTTTTTGACGAGGCGTTTCAACGGGACGTTGAGATGATACGCCCGTCAAAACGATTTGGACTTACGCCGGCATTCTCAGCGGGTCGCGCCGCCGGTCGATCGGCTTCTCGTCGTCTTCGAAAAAGTCATCCACGTCGTTGTCGGTGACGGCCGGCTCGTCTTCCTCGTCGAGGAGATCGACATCCGGGTCGTGTTCAGTCTGACGCCTGCTCATGCTTCATCTGATTGCGAAAGGTCTGCCGGAACGTCGCCCGGCGGGAAGCCGAAGCTCAGCCGTACCGCCGCGTACTCAGGGTGCACGTGCCCGTTCCGGTCGCGAATGATCAGCGGCGGCTCGATGAAGCCTCCCCTCGCCCGCACCGTTACCGGCATGTCCTCGGCGCGCGCCGCCGCGAAGAGCGCGATCAGCGGCGGCTCTCCTTCCTTGAAGACGACGTCGCGCCGCCGGACGAGCGTCAGCCCTGCGTCGCGCAATGCGTCGTTCACACGTGGGTCCGCCGCGGAAAAGACGAAAGCGAAGAGCCCGCCGGGGGCGAGGATCCGCGAGGCGGTCCGCGCGTAATCCGCCACGTTCCCTCGCACCTCGATGCGTGCCGGAACGGCCTGCGGATGATTCGCACCCGTCGCGGTGCCCGGCGGAAAGTACGGCGGCGAGCCGGTAACGAGATCGAATCGCTCGTCAGTCTCGAACTCGCGCAAGTCGGAGTGAATGAGCGTGAAGCGATCGTCCAGTCCGTTGTACGCGACGCTCTTGCGGGCCTGCCGGATCGACATCTCCTGCGCCTCGACGGTGACGAACCGCGCACCCGGAAGACGCCATGCCGCGATGATCGCCACCGATCCGATTCCCGAGCCGAGATCACAGGCTCGTCCGACGCGCGGCGCCCACTGCGTGCCGTACCAGGCCGTCAGGACGTCGTCGGTGGAATAGCGATGGCCCTTTTCGTACTGAAAGATGCGGTAATCGCCGCAGATGTAGTCGAGGGTCTCGCCTGGTTCAGGCTCGACTCCTCCCGGTGGCACAGGCCCCGGCCGGCGGTAACCACGATAGAAACTCATCGTATAAGCTTGCGTAGCCCGCAGTCTTTCTACAACACCCATCCAGGAGGAGTCATGCGACACATCCGCCGCAGCACGTCTGCGCTGGCAGTCTGCCTGCTGCTCGCCGCGTCGTCGCTCTTCGCGCAGGACCTCGCCTCGTTCGAGAAGAGGACCACGCTGAAGAAGCTCGACAACGGCCTCACGTTGATCGTCATGGAGCGCCCCGAGGCGCCCGTCTTCTCGTACGCCACCGTCGTGAACGTCGGCTCGGCGCGCGAGGTGCCGGGGATCACCGGGCTCGCGCACATGTTCGAGCACATGGCGTTCAAGGGATCCGAGAACGTCGGCAGCACGAATTACCCCGAAGAGAAAGTCGCGCTGCAGAGGGTCGAGGACGCGTACGCCGCCTACGACACCGAGCGGCGCAGGGAGACCGGCGCCGATCCGGCGAAGGTCGCGCAGCTGGAGCAGGCGTGGAAAGACGCCATCGCCGCCGCGAACAAGTACGTCATGCCGGAGGAGTTCTCGCGCATCGTCGATCGCGCGGGCGCCGTCGGCGTGAACGCGTTCACCGCATCCGACGAGACGGCGTTCTTCTATTCGCTCCCGTCGAACCGCGTCGAGCTGTGGGCGTATCTCGAATCAGAGCGGTTCCTCCATCCCGTGTTCCGCGAGTTCTACAAAGAGCGCGACGTCGTCTTCGAGGAACGCCGCATGCGGACCGAGAGCAGCCCGTTCGGCCGCGTCATCGAACAGTTCCTCGCCGCGGCCTTCACCGCGCACCCCTACGGCTTCCCGACCGTCGGCTGGCCCTCGGACCTCAAGAGCTTCAGCGCGACCGACGCGGTCAACTTCTTCCACAAGTACTACGTGCCGTCGAACATGGTGATCGCCGTCGTCGGCGACGTGAAGACGGCCGAGGTGATGCCGCTGCTGGAGAAATACTTCGGCCGCCTGCCGAAAGCGCCGGCGCCCGAGCCGTTGCGCACCGTCGAGCCGGAGCAGAGGGCGGAACGGACCGTCGTGCTGCATGAGAAATCCCAGCCGATCTACCTCGAGGGCTACCACCGCCCGTCGGCGACCGATCCGGACGATCCCGTGTACGACGTCATCGAGAACCTGCTTTCGTCCGGCCGCACCTCGCGCCTCTACCGGTCGCTCGTGCGCGACAAGAAGATCGCCGCACAGGCGCAGGGCTTCAACGGCTTCCCCGGATCGAAGTATCCGAGCCTCTTCACCTTCCTCGCGATCACGACGCCGGGCCACACGCCGGCCGACGTCACCGCGGCGATCGCGCAGGAGCTCGACCGCCTCAAGAACGAAGACGTATCGCCCGAGGAGCTGGCGTCGGTGAAGACCCGCGTCAAGGCGAACCTCCTTCGCCGTCTCGACAGCAACTCCGGCCTCGCGCTCGAGCTGGCGGAGACGCAGACGTTCTACGGCGACTGGCGTGAGCTCTTCCGCTCGGTCGACAAGATCGACAAGGTGACGGCGGCCGACGTCCGCCGCGTCGCCAACGCCACGTTCAACCTCAACAACCGCACGATCGCGTACGTCGACAACTCGCCGGCGAAGACGGCATCGGCCACGCCGAAGGGAGCGTCGAAATGAATTCGCTGAAGAGACACGCAGTGGCGGCGACGACGCTTCTTCTGGCGCTCGCCTCCCCGGCATTCACGCAGGTCACGAAGGAGACGGAGATCAAGACTCCGCCGCTCCGCTCCTTCACGGTCGTCCAGCCGAAGCGCATCGCCCTCGGCAACGGGATGATCATTTTTCTCCAGGAAGACCACGAGCTGCCGCTCATCCGCGGCTCGGCCCTCATCCGGGGCGGCGAGCGCGACGTGCCGGCCGCCAAGGCGGGCCTCGCGAACATCTACGGCCAGGCGTGGCGCACCGGCGGAACGGAGTCGAAGACGGGCGATCAGCTCGACGACTTCCTCGAGTCGCGCGCGGCGCGCATCGAAACGTCCGGCAGCGATGACTCCACGCGCATCTCCTTCGACGTGCTGAAGGGCGACTTCGACACCGTCTTCCCGATGTTCGTGGAGCTGATGCAGAAACCGGCGTTCCGCCAGGACAAGATCGACCTCGCGAAGACGCAGGCGCGCACCGCGATCTCGCGCCGCAACGACGATCCGGGCCAGATCCTTGGCCGCGAGATCCGAAGCTCGGCTACGGCGCCGACTCGCCGTACGGCCGCACCCCCGAATACGCGACGATCGCGAGCATTACGCGCGACGACCTCGTCGCGTTCCACGATGCTTACGTACGTCCGCGGAACATCATCGTCGGCATCGTCGGCGACTTCGATTCGGCCGCCATGGAGAAAAAGCTCCGCTCCGCGTTCGACTCCTGGAAGAGCGGCAGCGGCAGTGCGGCCACGGTGGCTGCGTCGGGCACGCCCGCGAGACCGGGCGTCTACTACGTCGCCAAGGACGACGTCACGCAGTCGAACATCGCCGTCGTTCATCCGGCCACGCTCCTTCGCAAAGATCCCGACTACTACGCCGCCGCGGTGCTCAACGAGATCCTCAGCGGCGGCTTCTCCGGCCGCCTGATGTCTCACATCCGGTCCGAAGCGGGCCTGGCGTACGGCGTCGGCGGCGGCATCGGAGCGGGATGGGATCATCCGATGCTCTTCGCCGTGCAGATGTCGACCAAGAGCCCCACCACGATTCAGTCGATCGGGATGGTGAAGAAAGAAATCAATGACCTGCAGACGACGCCGTTCACGGCGGACGAGCTGCAGCACGCGAAGGACACGATCCTCAACGCGTTCGTCTTCACGATGGACTCGAAGGCGAAGGTGCTCAATCAGCGTGTCTCGCTCGAGTTCTACGGCTATCCGGCCGACTACTGGCAGAAGTACCAGCACGGCATCGAGGCGGTCACCGCCGCCGACGTCGAGCGCGTCGCGAAGAAGTACATCCACCCCGACCAGCTCGCGCTGCTCGTCGTCGGCAACGAGAAGGACTTCGACAAGCCGCTGACCACGATCGGCAACGTCACGCCGATCGACGTCACGATTCCCGAGGCCGGGGCTTCAGCCAGACCGGCGGCTGCGGCTACCACCACTACTGCGACGACCGGCGACGCTTCGGCGATCGTCAAGAAGTTGCGGGACTTCGTCGGCGGCAAGGCGTTGCTGGACAAGGTACAGGCGACGAAGACGGTCCGCTCGCTGAGCACGAAGACGCCGGCGGGCGACATGGACGTCGAGATGGAGCAGACCATCCAGTATCCCGACTCCGTCTACCAGGTCGTGAAGACGCCGATGGGCGAGATCACCAGCGTAATCACCCCGACCGCCGCGTTCGCGAACACGCCGATGGGGATGCAGGACCTCCCCGCCTCGGCGCGTGCGGAATCGAAGTTCGATCTGCTCACCGTTCTGAAGTCGCCCGAGAAGTACACGTTCGCGACGACGGGCAGCGAGAAGGTCGGCGACGTGAACGCCACGATCGTCACGGCGACGCGCGACGGCGCGAGCACGAAGTGGTACGTCGACCCCGCCACCGGCCGCCTGCTGCGGAGTGTTCGCAACACGCCGCGCGGCGAAGTCGTCGCCGACTACGCCGACTGGAAGCCGTTCGGAGGCCTCAACTTCCCGACGTCGTTCACGCTCACGGCGAATGGCGAGAAGCAGGCGTCAGCCACGATCAAGACCGTCGAAGTGAATCCGACGATCGACCCGAAGATCTTCGAAAAACCCGCCTCGAAGTAACTCGTGTAGGGGCGCAGACAGGAATGTCTGCGCTCCACACCTACCCGCCCGTCTTCGCCTGAACCTCTTTCACGAGCCGCACGAGGACCATCGTCATCTCGTGAATCGAGTGGATCACGCCGACCTCGAACGCGGTCGGCGGCTCGCCCGCCGAGCACGCGCAGAAGCTGCACGGTGCGCCGCGTCCGCCGTCATGATTCTCGAGCGGATGTCCGCAGGCGCACGAGTCTTTCGCCAATTGCATCGGAACCTCCTCGTGCCGAGGATACGGCATCCGGCATCCGGATCGCGGGAAGCGCCGGAGGCGCTAATAGAGGGTAGCCGGTGGCGAGCGCGCCAGCGCCGCCACCGGGTTTCGAACGCCTCGAGAAAGCGCTGCCCCGGCAGGGGCAGCAGAGAGCATTCATCTGCCGCCCCTGCCGGGGCGGCATTTCCGGAGTCTTTGCGATCCGGTGGCGGCGCTGGCGCGCTCGCCACCGGCTACCGTCGAGAGGCGCCTCCGGCGCCTGTAACGCGGCTGACGCCGCGCCCGATCCTCCTTTGTCGCCATCCCGGATGCCGGATGCCGTCTAGAGCGACTCCGCGATACGGCGCGCGATCAGGTCGTAGCCCTCGTCGTTCGGGTGGAAGTTGTCGAGCGAGAGGCGCTGGCGGTGCGAGAAGAGGTCGGACGTCTCCACGATCGTGACGTTCGTGTCGTCGGCAAAACGGTCGAACTCCATCGAGTTCCACTTGCTGACGAGAACACTGAGCAAGTTCCCGAACGGCGCGGTCACGAACGGGTTGTAAAGGCCGACGATGAAGATGCGGGCGCGCGGATTCGCCTTCCGCACCTTCTTCACGATCCGGTCGAGCGAGTCGATCGTCGCGTTCATCACCTTCTCCGGATTCTTCTGCGGCGCGCGCCGCACTCCCTCCGCCCCTCCCCATAGATCGTTTCCGCCGATCGAGATGATGATCACGTTCGACTCCGCGAGCAGCGTCTGCACGCTCCGGCTGTCGAGCTGCGCCTCGAGGTCTTTCGTCAACGCGCCGTTGACGGCGAGATTGATCGCCGGCTGCACCGGGACTTTCGATTTCTTCAGGTCGTCGACCAGGCGTCCGCCGATCCCGAGGCCGGTGTCGTCGCCCTGCCCGCGCGCGAGCGAGTCGCCGAGGACGATCGGCGCGATCTTGGCGCGCGGCGCGGAGGCGGTGATCGGGCCGCGGACCGGCGCAACCGGCTCTCCGATGTCGCCGCGGAGGAACGAGTAGAATCCGGCCCCGAAGATGGCGGTCGCGAAAAGCGCGGTAGCGAGCGGCAGGTACCAGAGGAAAAAGCGGCGCATCCCCTCCAGTTTATGAGCGAACCGACCCTTCTCGCGCGCGATCTCCGAAAAGTCATCGGACCGAAGACGATCGTCGACGGCGTCTCTCTCGACATCCCGCCCGGCGAAGTCTTCGGGTTCCTCGGCCCGAACGGCGCCGGGAAGACGACGACGATCCGCATGCTCGTCGGCCTCATCAAGCCGACCGCCGGCACGATCACTATCTGCGGCTATGACCTGCACCGCGACTTCGAGAGCGCCATGCGCCAGATCGGATGCATCGTCGAGACGCCTGACCTCTATCGCTTCATGAACGGGCGTGAGAACCTCGAGCACTTCGCGCGGATGCTCGGCGTCGGCCAAACGGAGATCGAGCGTGTCGCGGAGCTCGTCGGCCTCGAGCACCGGCTCGAC
>DASXIH010000156.1:0-17603 GCA_036498125.1 Thermoanaerobaculia bacterium | reverse complement strand
CCGGGGATCGAGCAGGACGTCGCAGCACTGAAACGACCGGAATTCGCGCCCATCGAGGACATACGGCCAGACGACGCAGCCCAGAAAACCGACGACGCGACTGCCCTCGAGCGCCACGACACGCAGGCATCGGCCTCGTTGATACGGATGCTCATAGAAGCGAACGAAGCGATCGAGGAAATCCGCATGAGACGTGCCGTAGTGGCGATGAAAGAGCTCCGCGACCTGGCTCGCCATCGACTGGTCGTAGGGCATCACGCGGGGGCGATAGAGCGTCTCGTAGTCGTCCGCCATCGTGGCGATCGTCCGGCGTGACGCTCGTTCCTGCGCTCTTCGGGCTCGCTCGCGCGCGGAGTCGCGATCGACCAGCGTCGACCGAATCGCGGCCGCGGCCGCCATAGCGTCGTCGGGATCGACGAAGAGAGCGCAGTCGTTCCCGAGAAGGGCGCGGTGTGCGGGGATGTCGGAGACGACCAGCGGCGTACCGCAGGCCATCGCTTCCATGACGACGTTCGGACATCCCTCGAAGCGGCTCAGCGAGACGACCACGGCCGCCCGCTGCATCCGCTCCCACAGGTCGGAGACCACGCCAGTGAAAGTGACGCGCGGGCCGGCCTTCTGCTCGAGCTTCTTACGCAACGGCCCGTCGCCGCAGACGAACGCGCTGAAATCGACGTCGAGGAGCTCGAGCGCGTCGAGAAAGGTGCCGACGTTCTTTCCCTCATCGAGCCGGCCGGCGAAAAGGATTACATTCGAGCCGCCCGCATTCGGAGTCGCCGCCGGAATCGAAGGGATCCCCGGCGCGATGACGTGGCGCCTTTTCGCGAAGCTCCAATATGCATCGCCTTCTCTCGAGTTCGAGACGATGGCGCTCGCCGCGCGGCCGACGAGTCGTCGCAGGCGGCTCTTCCAGCCTGACGGATAGGAAGGGCCGGCGCTGCGCTCCTGGAGGATCCAGCGGGTCCGGGTGAGCAGCGCAGCGAGTCCGCCGAGGACGTCCATTTGGGGGAGGTTCGTCTGCACGAGGTCCGGACGGAGCTTGGCCATCAACCTACGGAGTCTCAGGACGATTCGCGGATCGTAGTTGCCGCGTCCTCCGACGTCATGGAGCGCCACGCCGGCGGCGGTGAGCGGCGTGACGAGTGCGCCCCCTGCTGTATACGCAACGTGAACCCTATGCCCCCGCCGCACCAACTCGGTCGCGAGATACGAGAGCTGGCGCTCGGCGCCGCCGCCCTGATCGAGGACCGGAATGCAGAGGAGGATCTTCATCTGGCTGCGGCGAACGTATCATGCGATCGTGGACCCTGATTTCGAGGCTGCGGTCGACGCAGTCGTGACCGGCGATCTCGATACATTGCGGTCCATGCTGCGTGCAGATCCGGAGCTGGTGCGCAAGCGATCGTCGAGAAAGCATCACGCGACGTTGCTTCACTACGTCGCCGCGAACGGTGTCGAGGACGAGCGCCAGCGGACGCCCGCGAACGCGCTGGAGATCGCAAAGACGCTGCTCGACGCCGGCGCGGAAGTCGATGCGGTCGCCGATATTTACGACGCCGAGGCGACGACGATGGACATGCTTGTCTCGAGCGAGCATCCCGCGGCGGCAGGGCTGCAGGCGGCGCTCGCGGAGCTGCTGCTCGACCGCGGCTCGGACATCAACCGGCGCGCCAAGCATGGCCAGACGCCCGTCGTCACCGCCCTCGCCTTCGGGTACCTCGGCACGGCGGAAGTACTCGCGAAGCGCGGCGCGTCACTGCCCTTCGAGGCGCTCGCCGGCCTTGGACGCGAGGACGACGTTCGAAGCGCGCTCCCGCACGCGGATGGAGCGGCGCGCCATGCCGCGCTCGCCCTCGCGGCGCAGCACGGGCAAACGCCGGTGGTACAACTCCTCCTCGATGCAGGGGAGGAGCCGAACCGCTACAACCCGATCGGCTACCACGGCCACTCGACGCCGCTGCATCAGGCAGTCGCCGCCGATCAACGCGACGTCGTGAACCTTCTCGCCGAGCGCGGTGCCCGTCTCGACATCCGCGACACGCTCTACGACGGAACGCCGCTCGACTGGGCGGTCTACCTGAAGAAGCAGGCGATCGCGGACGACCTCCGTTCGCGTTTGTAACGTTTTGCGGGTTCGCGTCACTACGTGACGCATGAGCCGTCGTTATCGCTGGGCTTCCGTACAGACACGGGTACGTGTTTGCCGCGCTGCGGCACTCCCTATTGAAGTACCCTTTTCGATACGCGTGGAGCTCTACTCGTTCGATGACGACTACGTACGGCGATTGCGCGAAGGCGATCGCTGGACGGAGGAGCATTTCCGTCGCTATTTCAGCGAGTTGATGCTGATCAAGCTCCGGTCGCGTCTCCCATCGATGCATGCGGTCGAGGACGTTCGCCAGATAGTATTCCTTCGCTTTTTCCAGAAGCTTCGCTCGCCGGAGGGGATCAGGGACGGACGCAGGCTCGGCTCCTTCGTCAACTCGGTATGCAACAACGTACTCTTCGAGTCGTTCCGCAGCCGGGAAAGCCGTGAGGAAGTCATCGGCGAACAGAGCGACGTCGCCGACGATGCGGTCAGCGTCGAGGATGCACTGATCACCGGGGAGACGCAGGCACAGGTACAACGGGTACTCAACCAGCTCGATCCGAAAGACGCGAACCTGCTGCGCTCGGTTTTCCTGGAGGAGCGCGACAAGGACGAGATCTGCCGCGAGTACGGGGTGGACCGCGACTACCTCCGCGTCCTGCTCCATCGCGCCAAGGGAAAGTTCCGCTCGGCCTACCTGGGGCGTGCCGAGGTCGCCACAATGAAGGTGAGTGATACGGAAACGGGAAAACCGTCACTACATCGCTGAGAAAAGATGGAACACACCGAAGCAATCGACACGATGGCCGCTGAGCGATATCTCCTCGAGGAGATGACCCCCGAGGATCGCGACGCATTCGAAGAGCACTTTTTCGGCTGCGGCGAATGCGCCGCGGACGTACGCGACGGCGCGATGGTCCGCGCTGCCGTCCGCACGCAGAAGGCCAATCGCACGCGGCAACCACGCCGGAACGTCCGCGAGTGGCTGACCGCGGCCGCCATCGTCGGCGTCATTGCCGGCGTCCCCGCCATACAGAACATCGGCCTGCGGGGCCAGCTCGCACGCGCGCGCACCCCGCACGTCGTCAAATCGTTTCAGCTCACCACCGCCGAATCACGAGGGGCGGAGGCACGCCCTGTCCCCGTCGATGCCGGCGGCCAGCCGTTCACGCTTTACTTCGAGATCCCGCCGCAGCCGAAAGCGCAGCGATATCTCGTCGAAGCCCGTGACGCGTCGGGCCGCATTTGCGCGAAGGACGTCGTCACCGCCGCGGCAGCAGGCGAGGGGCAGTACCTATCCTTTCCGGGCGGCTTGAGCCCGGGACGCTATTCGCTCGAGGTGCACGCCGAGCCGGCCGGGTCGCCGGTCCCGGCGTGGTCGTTCGTGGTCCGCTAGCAGACATCAGAAGTCGTGGGTGCAGAGAGCGCGAAAACGCGCAAAGGAGGAAGCTGTGTCTCTCGAAGATTTCGATCCGGAAGCAAAGTCGTTTGCCTATCACGCGCATGCGCTGGGTCTGTCCGCGTCATTGACCCGGCCGTGTTGCGAAACCATCCCTTCGCTTGCCACGGCGTCGCTCTCGATCACCGGCGGCGAGAGCTACTCGACCGTGCGCAATTTCGACTGGAAGGGTCTCATTTCGTTCGACGAAGCGTCCGCGTATGCCACGGGGAGCGTCGATAACGTCATCATCGACAATGAGAGACGCGCCCGCTACAACACGCTTTCGACAGTGACGGTTCGCAATCTCAACGTCGCGAACATGGTTCACGCCGATCTCGTCGTCGCTCGTGTGACGTCGAAACACATCGCCGGTGATCCCGAAGGGGAGATCACGTTCACCGGAAGCACGATTCAAGGTCTCGTGGTTGCAGGCCGCCACGTCGACGTCGGCCTCGATGAAAGGCCGTTCTTGGAAGCCCCCACCTACGACCAATTCGTGAGGCAGCATAAGCAAGCACAGGTCGATCAGAATGAGACGCCAAACGTGTATTGCACGTCGCTCGCCGCGACGCTCAACCGTGAGAAAGGGTGTAAAATACCCATTCCGGAATTCGGCACGATTTACTTCGCCCAAGTGATCATGAAGCCGGGCTACCGCAGGATCAGCATGCTGCGGTTCGAGCTCGGATGTCCGATCGCCGGTACGGTCGAAGTGGCCGGCGGAGAGTCGAATGGCGTTGAATATTGGCCTCCGTAGTTTGATCGGGTTTGCGGCGCTGCTGGTGTTTCTCGCGCCGGCAGCGCCGCTCGACCTCGATCATTCTTACCAGTCCGCCCGCGCCGCCTACGACCACGGAGACTATGCCAAGGCGTGGGACACGATCGAGACCGCGCTCGCATCCGGAGGCAGGCGCGACGACGAGATCGTCTGCCGTCTCCGGGTCCTTGGGGCGTTAGCGCAGATCAGGCTCGGCGATTTCGACAAGGTCCTCGCCCTCGCTGAACCCGAGCTCCCCCCCGCCCTGCGCCGTAGTGACTTGGCCGTCGAGCGTTTTCGCGCGCTCGCCATCGCCTCATACAAGAAGGGGCGCCTCGCCGACGCCAAGCGGTACAACGACCAGGCGAAACGGCTCGCCGAGGAGGCGCATCGCGAATTGCTCCCGAAGGTACTGCTCGGGCGCGCGAACATGACCGACATCTACGACGCCCGCACCCTGGAGCGCGACATGCGCGAGCTGCTGCGCGTGGCCAAGCGCAGTGGCGACGTCCAGTACCAGACGTTGAGCCTTGGCACGCTCAGCAAAATCGCGGCATCGCAGGAGCGTTTCGACGAGGCGATTGATTTCGGCCAGAGGACTTTGGAGCTCGCAGCCGCCGCCCACGATGACACGAACCTCCATCGCACCGAAGGCAATCTTGGCTGGTACTTCAACGAACTGGGCGACCGTGAATCGGCGGAGGAGCACCTTCGTGCCGCGATCGAGATCGCTACACGGCTGCACGCCGAGGACAACAGGGTCGTCTACCTTCTGCAACTCGGCGAAGACGAGATGTCGCGCGGCGACCTGGCCAGTGCCCGGCGTGACGTCGTCACCGCCCGCGACCTCGCCCTGAAACTGCACAGCAAGCAGACGGGCAACGCGATGCTGAGCGTGGCGGAGGTGGCGTTTCTCAGCGGCGACATGGCAGGAGCGGCGGCGGGAAACGCGGACGCCCTCCACTTCAACGAGAAGGTCGACAAGAAGGCCGTGCTGCGCTCTCGGATCCTCGACGCGAGGATCGCCATGGAGGGGGGAAAGCTCGACGATGCTCGCGCGACCCTCGAACAGGTCTTGAAGGAAGCCGAGGAGAAGTCGGTCCGGTGGGAAGCGGAGTTGTGGCTTGCGCATGTGTACGCGGCGCGGAACGACGCCACGCCGGCAGAACTGCACTTTCGCAATGCCATCGAGACCGTCGACGAGGTGCGGCGGGAGGTGCGAAAGAGCGAGTTGCGCATTTCCGTTCCCGATCTCGCAACGCAGCTTTATGACGACTACATCGAGTTCCTGGTGCGCCAGGGAAACAACATCGACGCGCTACGCGTCGCGGAGTTGAACCGGGCGCGCACGCTCGCGGAGGGGTTGCAACTCGACCGCAACCGCAAGTTCGACCCGGCAAGAGCCGCGCGCGATGCCAACGTCGTCGCGCTCTCGTACCATCTCGGCCATTCCCGCTCGTTTCTGTGGGCCATCGGTCCGGGTGGAGTCGCCCTTTTCGAATTGCCGCCCGCAGAGACCATCGAGAAGGCGTGCTCCGAGTATCAGCAGACCTTCGCCACGGCGCGCGGCACGCTCCAGTCGCACGGCATCCTCGGCGAGAAGCTCTACCAGATGCTGGTGGCGCCGGCGGCGAAGACGCTGCACGGCGCCTCCCGCGTCGCGATCATTCCCGACGGTGTCTTGGCAGCATTCAATTTCGAAACGCTCGTCGTTCCCTCGCCGCGCCGCTACTGGATCGAGGCGATGACCATCGAGACCGCCCCTTCGCTGGAGCTGCTGGCGCACGCGCACAACAGCGGTAAGCCAGGCCGTTTGCTACTCGTCGGCAACTCCACGCCGCCCGACCGCGCGTTCCCGCCGCTCGCGTTTGCCGATGAAGAGATGCAGCGCGTGAAGAAGCATTTCGGCGACGCCAAAGTGCTGGCCGGCAAACAGGCGACACCGCGCGCCTACCTTGCGAGCGCGCCGGAGTCCTACGCGTTCATTCATTTCGTCGCCCACGGCGTCGCCACACAGCAGCACCCGCTCGATTCCGCGGTCGTGCTCGCGGGAGACGCGGAAGGCTACAAACTCTACGCGCGCGACGTCATCGCACATCGCGTAAAGGCGCGTCTCGTGACGATCTCGAGCTGCCATGGCGCCGGCCGCCGCACCTACCGCGGCGAGGGCCTGGTCGGCCTCGCCTGGGCCTTCCTCGGCGCCGGCGCGCACGAAGTCATCGCGGCACTGTGGGAAGTGAACGACCGCGCCACGCCCGACCTCATGGACTCGATGTACGGCGCCATTCAAGCCGGCCACGACCCCGTCGACGCGCTCCGCACCGCCAAGCTGAAGCTGCTCCGTTCCGGCACCATCTACCGCAAGCCCTTTTACTGGGCGCCTTTCGTCGTTTACACCGGTTCGTGAACGTCGCGAGGGATAATGTCTCCCGTCCATGTCCCTCTCCCGGTTCCATCCCCTCGTCTCCCGCTGGTTCTCTGAAACACTCGGTCCACCGACGCCTGCCCAGGTGCAGGGGTGGGCGGCGATCGGCGAGCGGAAGCACACCCTCATCGCTGCGCCGACCGGATCGGGCAAGACGCTCGCGGCGTTCCTCACGGCACTCGACGAGTTGTTCCAGGAAGGGCTGAGCGGACCGCTGCCGGATGAGGTGCGCGTCGTCTACGTCTCGCCGTTGAAGGCGCTCAGCGCGGACATCCACAAGAACCTCGCCGAGCCGCGCGCCGCGATTCGCAGGCTCGCCGCAGAAGCGGGCGTGAACGCGCCGCACATCACGGCGGCCGTGCGGACCGGCGACACGACGTCGAGCGAGCGCGCGGCGATGCTCAAGACGCCGCCGCACATCCTCGTCACCACGCCGGAGTCGCTCTACCTGCTCCTCACCGCGGAGCGCAGCCGCGAGATTCTGCGGACCGTGCGCACCGTCATCGTCGACGAGATCCACGCCGTCATCGGAACGCGCCGCGGCGCGCACCTCGCGCTCACGCTGGAACGCCTGCAGCGCGTCGCAGAACGTCCGCTCCTCCGCCTCGGCCTTTCCGCGACGCAGAAGCCGATCGAAGAGGTCGCGAAGTATCTACTCGGCGTAGACGGCGGCGAGTGCGCCATCGTCGACGAAGGCCATCACCGCACGATGGACCTCGGCGTCGAGATGCCACGCTCGCTGCTCGAAGCGGTCATGTCGCACGAGGTGTGGGAGGAGTATTACGACCGCCTCACCGCGCTCATCCAGGAACACCGCACGACGCTGATCTTCGTCAACACGCGCCGCATGGCGGAGCGTGTCGCGCGGCACCTTTCGGAGCGCCTCGGCGAAGACGCGGTGACGGCGCATCACGGGAGCCTCTCGAAGGAGAACCGCCTCGACGCCGAGTCGCGGCTGAAAGCGGGACAGCTCAAGGCGCTCGTCGCGACGGCGTCGCTGGAGCTCGGCATCGACATCGGCCACGTCGATCTCGTCTGCCAGATCGGATCGCCGCATCGGATCGCGACGTTCCTGCAACGCGTCGGCCGCTCGGGACACACCGTCTCCGGCACGCCGAAAGGACGGATCTTTCCCGGGTCGCGCGACGACCTCTTCGAATGCGCGGCGCTCCTGCGGGCCGTTCACCAGGGCGAGCTCGATCGCATCGTGATGCAGGAGACGCCGCTCGACGTTCTCGCGCAACAGCTCGTGGCGGAGAGCGCGTGCTGCGAGTACGACGAGGACGAGTTGTTCGCGTTCGTGCGACGGGCGTGGCCGTACCGCGACCTGTCGCGCGCCGACTTCGATTCCGTCCTCGCCATGCTCGCGGACGGCTTCGCGACGCGACGCGGTCGCCGGAGCGCACTCGTGCATCGCGACGAGGTGAACGGGAAACTCCGCGGCCGCCGTGGCGCGCGGATGCTCGCCCTCACCTCCGGGGGCGCGATTCCGGAGGTCGCCGATTATCGCGTCGTGCTCGAGCCGGAGGAGACGTTCATCGGCACGATCAACGAGGACTTCGCCATCGAGAGCACGGCCGGCGACATCTTCCAGCTCGGCAACATGTCGTGGCAGATCCTGCAGGTCGGCGCCGGAATCGTGCGCGTTTCCGACGCGAAAGGCGCCCCGCCGACGATCCCGTTCTGGCTCGGCGAAGCGCCGGCGCGCAGCGACGAGCTGTCGCGCGCCGTGAGCGATTTGCGCAGAGACCTCGATGCTCGACTCACCCCTTCTCCCTCCGGGAGAAGGTGCCGCGAAGCGGCGGATGAGGGGCGTGCGTCTCGCGAAGTGCGCGTTCTCGCTTCTGGCGAGATGGATGCCCCTCACCCGGGCTTCGGCCACCCTCTCCCGGAGGGAGAGGGACGACTGGAAGCGGTTGACTGGCTCGTCGCCGAAACCGGTATCCCGAAGAGCGCCGCCGAGGAGATCGTCGCGTATTTGAAGGACGCCAAGCAGATCCTCGGCGTCCTGCCGACGCAGGAAACGCTCGTGCTGGAGCGCTTCTTCGACGAGTCCGGCGGGATGCAGCTCGTGCTGCATGCGCCGTTCGGGAGCCGTGTGAACAAGGCGTGGGGGCTCGCGCTGCGGAAGCGCTTCTGCCGCCAGTTCAACTTCGAGCTGCAGGCCGCGGCGACGGAAGACGGCATCCTGCTGTCGCTCGGGCCGCAGCATTCATTCCCGCTCGCCGACGTGTTCCGCTACCTCCATCCCGCGACGACGCGCGACGTGCTCGTGCAGGCGTTCCTCGCCGCGCCGGTCTTCCAGACGCGCTGGCGGTGGAACACGACGATCTCGCTCGCCGTGCCGCGCAACCGCGGCGGCCGAAAAGTGCCGCCGCCGCTCCAACGGATGCTCGCCGACGACCTGATGGCCGCGGTGTTCCCCGACGCGGCTGCGTGTCCGGAGAACCTCCCCGGCGACCGCGAGCTCCCCGATCACCCGCTCGTGAACCAGGTCGTCCGCGACTGCCTCGAAGAGGCGATGGACTTCAACGGCCTCACCGCCGTCCTCGAGAAGATCCATCGCGGCGAGCTGCGGCTCGTCGCCTGCGACACGCCGGAACCGTCGCCGCTCGCCGCCGAGATCCTGAATGCGAAGCCGTACGCGTTTCTCGACGACGCGCCGCTCGAAGAGCGAAGGTCGCACGCCGTGGCGACGCGGCGCGCGAGCGATCCGAAGGGCGCCGACGACATGGGACGTCTCGATGCGGCGGCGATCGATCGCGTCCGCGAGGAGGTGCGCCCCGATCCTCGCGACGCCGATGAGCTGCACGACACCTTGCTGACGGCCGGCTTTCTCACCGAAGACGAGGCGGCGGAGCTTCCGCGCGAGTTGTTCGAACAGTTGGCAGCATCGCGCCGCGCGACGCTCGTCAACCGCATCTGGATCGCTGCCGAACGCCTGCCGGAACTGTTCGCGATTCATCAGGTTTCGGCAGCCATCGCGCCGCCGGCATCGCGCCTTTCCCGCACCTGGACGCGCGAAGAAGCGATCGTCGAGTTGTTCCGCGGCCGTCTGACGATCCTCGGCCCGACGACGGCGCGCGATCTCGCCGCATCGCTCGCCATCGCCGAGTCGGATGCGGATCTGGCGCTGCTGGCGCTGGAATCCGAGGGCGTCGTCCTCCGCGGCCGTTTCGAGAATCCGCAACGGCTCGAATGGTGCGACCGCCGCCTCCTGGCGCGCATCCATCGATACACCCTCGGCCGCCTCCGCGCGGAAATCGAGCCGGTCAGCGCCGCCGACTTCCAGCGCTTCCTCTTCGCGTGGCAGCACGTCGCGAGCCGCCTGGTCGGGCCGGACGGCCTGCGCAAGGTCGTCGAGCAGCTCGATGGATACGAGGTCACGGCGCAGGCGTGGGAGCGGAACGTCCTATCCGCGCGGATCGAGGGTTACCAAGGGACGCTGCTCGACATGCTCTGCCTTTCCGGCGAGGTCGGGTGGGCGAAGCGGGGCGGCGTCGTTCTCTTCCGCCGCGAGCATGCCGGAGTGTGGCTCGCCGAGGTGAAGCCGGAGCTGAGCGAGGCGGCGCGTGCGCTCTTCGAGCGGTTGCGCGCCGAGGGAGCGCAGTTCCTCTGCCGGGACGACGCGCTCGAAGAACTCATCGATGCCGGCCTCGTGACGTCGGACGGCTTCCTCGGACGCGGCGGCCGCTGGTCGATCGTTCCGGCTCCGCAGGCCGACGTGCAGCTTCAGGCGTGGACGCTCTTGCGCCGGTACGGCGTCCTCTTCCGCCGCCTTGCGGCGCGCGAGCCGAATGCCGCGCCGTGGCGCGACCTCGCGCGCGAGCTGCGGCGTCTCGAGGCGCGGGGCGAGATTCGCGGAGGGCGATTCGTTCACGGCATGTCGGGCGAGCAGTTCGCGCTGCCGGAAGCGGTGGAGCGTCTGCGTGAGATCCGCCGTACCGGAGCGAACGGAAACGTCATCGTGATCAGCGCCGCTGACCCGCTCAACCTCACCGGCATTCTCGTCTCGGGCGAGCGCATCCGCGCCACCCCGTCGAACCGCATCGCATATCGCGACGGCGTCGCGGTCTCCGTCATGGAAGGCGAGTACCTTCGCCCCCTCGGCGAGATCGACGACGCGAGCGCCTTGCACGTTGCCTCCGCGCTCGCGGGCCGCAAGATCACGGTCACCAGCGGCTTTGTCGGCCGGAGTGGTCTCTTGTAACGAAGCTGTAGTGGTCATTGCGCGTCCGGCGATCGCGCGACAAACTTTCCCATATCGGTATGAAGCGCACCTTTGTTAGCCTGGTGATCGTCGCCTGTGCGTCTGCGGCATCTGCCGCCAACTGGCCGAACCGGCCGGTCCTCCACGCCGTCCGCGCGACGTCGCCGATCGTCATCGACGGCGATCTGTCGGATGCGGCGTGGCAGGCCGCGCCGGAGTTCACCGACTTTACGCAGCACGATCCGGATGACGGGAAGCCCTCGACCCTGCCGACGAGCGTCCGGATCGTCTACGACGACAAGGCGATCTACTTCGGCGCGAAGATGGTCGACGACCATCCGCCGACCGCGTTGCTCGCGCGGCGCGACGTTTTCGTCAACGGCGACTTCCTCTCGATCAACATCGACTCGCAGCACGACCGCCTCTCCGGCAATGCATTCACCGTCACCCCGGCGGGCGAGCAGGGCGACACGGTGCTCTACAACGACATCGGCGAAGACCCGAGCTGGGACGGCGTCTGGGAGTCGGCGGTGAAGACCGTTCCCGACGGCTGGATCGCCGAGGTCCGGATCCCGTTCTCGCAGCTCCGCTTTCCCGACCGGGAGCACCAGGTGTGGGGCATCAACATCACGCGGCGCACCGTGCGGCTCCAGGAGACCGTGCGGATCGTCAACACGCCGAAGGGGAGCATCGGATTCGTCTCGCACTTCGCCGACGTCGACGGCCTCGACGGCATCCGTCGCGGAAAAGCGCTCGAGCTCGTGCCGTACGGCGTCGCGCGATCCGACGTTCGCTCGCGGTTCGACCGCACCGACCCGTTCCTGCAGTCGTCGAAAGAGAAGATCGACGGAGGGCTCGACCTCAAGTACGCGCTCACCTCAACGCTGACGCTGACCGGCACCGTCAACCCCGACTTCGGCCAGGTGGAAGTCGACCCCGCAGTCGTGAACCTGACGCAGTTCGAGACGTTCTATCCCGAGAAGCGGCCGTTCTTCACCGAGGGGTTCCAGATCTTCAGCTTCGGCGACTCGCCCGCGCCGGAGCATTGGAACTTCACCAACGTGCCGACGTTCTTCTACTCCCGCCGCATCGGACGCGCGCCGCAGGGCGTCGTCAACGCCGACTTCGTCGACCAGCCGACCGAGACGACGATCCTCGGCGCCGCCAAGGTCACGGGAAAGATCGGGAAGTCGACCGTCGGCGTCCTCGATGCGCTCACCGACAACGAGACGGCGCGCTACATCGCCGGCCCGCTGCAGCAGCGGCAGGTCGTCGAGCCGATGACGAACTATTTCGTCACGCGCGATACGCGCGACATCGGCACCAACTCCCGCGTCGGAATCATGGTCACCTCCGTGGACCGCCGGCTACCCTCGGAGCTCTCCTATCTACGCGACCGCGCCGAGATGGTCGGGATCGACGGCTACAGCGGTACGAAGAACAACGACTGGATCTTCGAGTGGTTCGCCGCCGAGTCGCATCTGGCGGGGAGCGCCGAATCGATCACCGACGCGCAGAATTCGCCGTCGCGCTACTTCGACCGTCCCGATGCGAAGTCGTTCCACCTCGATCCGACGCGCACGACGCTCGGTGGGTGGGCAGGGAAGGCGATGCTGTCGAAGGCGACGGGACTCTGGCGCGCCCTCGCCGAGGTGCAGGCGTACTCGCCGGGGTTCGAGACGAACGACGTCGGATTTATGACGCGGACCGACACCATCTCGAGTCACGTGGTCGTCCACTACGACAACGACCATCCGACCGAGCACTTTCGCGAAAAGCACCTCTGGTTCGGCGCGTGGTCGAACCAAAATTTCGATCACGACAGCCTCGGGCGCGGCGTCTTTGTCCAGCACCTGGGGATCCTCGCGAACTACTGGAACTACGAAGGCAATCTCTACCTCTCGCCCGGAGTCCTCGACGACCGGCTCACGCGCGGCGGCCCGCTCGTCCGTACGACGCGTTTATGGGACAGCTCCGAGTCCCTCGGCAGCGACAATCGCAAGAAGTTCTACTTCACCGTAAATGCGCACGCGAACGGTGCCGGCGACGGTTCGTTCGACCGCAGCCTCGGCGTGACGCTCACCGCCCAACCGTCACCGAGCCTCGTGCTGAGCGTCTCGCCGACCGTCGAACGCCTCCACGACCATACGCAATACCTGACGACCGTCGCCGACCCGTCGGCTACCGCGACGTACGGCAACCGGTACGTCTTCGCCGATCTCGATCAAAGGACGTTCGAGCTCGGAACGCGCGTCGACTGGACCCTGACGCCCGCGCTGTCGTTCCAGCTCTACATGCAGCCGTTCCTCGCGTCCGGCGACTTCCACGACTACCACTCCCTCGTCGCCGCGCGGACCGCCGACTACGCGCCATACCTGGGCGCGATCGCCAGCCCCGACTTCGATTTCCGCAGCGTCCGCGCCAGCGCCGTCGCCCGCTGGGAGTTCCGCCCTGGCTCCGCCCTCTACGTCGTCTGGAACGAAAACCGCGCCGACACCGTCGGCACCGGCAGCCTCCGCCTCGGCCGCGATCTCCGCGGCGTCGCCAACGCCCCCTCCCACGACGTCTTCCTGATCAAGATGTCGTACTGGCTGCCGTTCTAGGGGTCCGAGGATTCGCCGCCGCTACACCGCCTCACCACACCTTGCACGCCTTTGAACCGCGCACCATCGCCGAGTTCTCCCCGCAGTTGAACGCCTTCTGGAACTCAGGGAGATCGGAGACGATGCCGTTGATGCGGTACTTGCCGGGGGAGTGGGGATTGGTGAGGGCGTTGACGCGGAGGTTCTCGGGGCGCTGGTTTTCGCAGGCCCACTGTGCGAAGCCGATGAAGAAACGCTGGTCGGGGGTGAAGCCGTCCATCGGCTGCAGGTTCGCGTTCGCGGTGGCGTCCTTCCAGGCGATGTAGGCGATGAGCGTGCCGCCGAGATCCGCGACGTCTTCGCCGGACGTCAGCTTCGAATTGATTTTGATGTCGTCGACGATCGTGTACCCCGCGTACTGGTCGCGGACGCACTGCACGCGCGCCTCGAAATTCTTCTGATCTTCCGGCGTCCACCAGTTCTTCAGATTCCCGTGCGCGTCGAACTGCGCGCCTTCGTCGTCGAACGCATGCGTCAGCTCGTGACCGATCGTCGAACCGGTGTTGCCGTAGTTCGGCGCGTCGTCGAGCTTCGGGTCATACAGCGGCGGCTGCAGCACCCCGGCCGGGAAGTTGATGTCGTTCATCTGCGGGTTGTAATAGGCGTTGACTGTCGGCGGCGTCATGCCCCACTCGCCACGGTCGACCGGCTTGCCGATCTTCGCGAGGTCGCGCTTCGACTCGAAGAGCGTCGCGCGGGAGACATTGCCGAAATAGTCGTTCGGCTTGACGACGACCGAGGAATAGTCACGCCACCGGTCGGGATAGCCGACCTTGTTGACGACTGCGTGCAGCTTCTCGAGCGCGCGCTCCTTCGTCGTGGCGCTCATCCAGTCGAGCGCCTTGATCTCCTGCTCCATCGCCGCCTCGATGCGCTTGGTCATGTCGACCGTCTTCGCCTTCGTGTCCGGCGTGAACGTGCGGCGGACGAACTCCTGTCCGAGCGCCTCGCCGAGGTCGCGGTCGACCCCGCGCACGCAGCGCTTCCAGCGCGGCGGCTGCGACTGCACGCCGCGGAGCGCCTTCGAGTAGAAGTTGAAGTTTTCCGTGACGAACGGTTTCGATAGATACGGCGAGCGGCTGTCTGCCGCGTGCCATTCGAGGTAAACCTTCCAGTCGGCGAGCGGCTCGGAGCCGATCAGCTTGTTCACTTCCTCGAAGAACTTCGGCTGCGTGAGGTTGATGACCTTCACGCCGCTGATGCCGCTGCCGGCGAGGTAGCTCTTCCAGTCGAAGTGCGGCGTGATCTTCTCGACCTCGGCGAGCGACATCTTGTGCGCGGTCTTGTACGGGTCGCGGCGCTCGACTCGCGTGAGCGACGCCTTCGCCAGCTCCGTCTCGATCCGCAGCACCGTGCTCGCGTCTTTCTCCGCCTGCTCCGGCTTGGTTCCGACGAGCTCGAGGACCTTCGCGACGTGCGCCATGTACTTGTCGCGGATCTCCTTCGATTTCGCGTCCTCTTTCGTGTAGTAGTCGCGGTCGGGGAGACCGAGGCCGCCGGCGGTCGCGGTGGCAATCACCTGCGTCGCGTCGCTGTAGTCCTGATCGGAGCCGAAGCCGAAGACGAAGCGGCGGGAGCTGCTGCGGAGGTGCTCCCCCGCGAGGAACGTCGCGAGATCCTTCTTCGATGCGATGGCGCGAATCTTCGCGAGCAGCGGTTTGAGCGGTGCGTCGCCGAGGCGCTCGATCTCCGCTTCGTTCATGCAGGCGGCGAAGTAGTCGCCGATCTGCGCCTGCAATGCGGTGCGCTTCGGCGTGCCCGGCTTCACCTGTTCGAGCACGCCCCAGAGGAAGCGCTGGTTCTCGTCCGAGAGCTTGCCGTAGACGCTCCACGACGCCTGGTCCGACGGGATCGGGTTGTGTGCCATCCAGCCGCCGCAGGTGTACTGGTAGAAGTCCTCGCACGGGTTCGCCGTCTTGTCCATCGCCTCGACGTCGAGACTCGGCGTGTACGGCATCGCCGTCAGCGGCGCTTCATGCTTCGACGGCGTGCCCTGAGGCGTGTCCGCCACCGGCGGCACGCCGGGCTGCGGACTCGTGGTCGTCGGCTTGGTCGTCTGCGCGAAAAGCGGTGCGGCAAGAAGCAGGAGCGCGGCGGCGAGTTGTTTCATGGTCGCGAAGTCTATCGCGTCACCTGGTGGGGCGGACGCCCTCGTCCGCCCGGCGGCGCGATTGCGCGGCTGACGCCGCGCTGGGCGGACGTGGGCGTCCGCCCCTCCAGTCAATTATTGCGGCATCTGGGGCACGCGCCCCGGCGTCCAGGGGGCGCCGAGGGCGTTCATCTGCTTCTCGACGTTCACGAGATCGACGTCGATCAGCTTGTGCAGCTTCTCGAGCAGGGGGCCCGCTTGCGCCTCGGCGGTCGTGAGCTCCTGACGATGCGTCGCCGTCGGCGGCTGCGTCGTCGTCAGGCCGTTGACCGCCGTGTTCACGCGATCGAGCAGCGACGGCATGAACGGCTCATTGCGGCGGCGCAGGATCGGATCGCCGTTGAGCTGATCGTTGATGTCGTGCAGCGCCGTGTCAATGCGGTTCACCTCCGCGACCAGCTTCGGATCGGGACCGGAGATCTGGTCGAGCGCCTTGCGGATGTACTGCACCCGCGTGAGCGCGTCGTCCGTGGCGCGGTCGGCGCCCATCATCGTCCGCTGCAACGCGGCGGCGCGCTTCTGGAACTCGAGCACGGCCGCGCGGTCGTTGTCCTTCATCGACGAGAGGTACAGCGGCACGACGTTGAACGACTGCGGCGTTCCGAGGGCCGTCTCCGCGCCGTCGATCCGCTTCACGAGCTGCACGCGATACGTGCCCGGCGCGACGAGCGGTCCGTACGGTCCGTTGTCGAACACGTCGCGCTCGTTTTCCTTCAGCTCCACCGGCTCCGGCGACGGGTAGCGAAGGTCCCACGCCACGCGATGGAATCCCGCTTTCGTCGACCCGCTGACGCGGCGGATCACGTTCCCCGCCTCATCGGAGACGATCAGCACGACCGCCGGCCCGATCTCGCGATCCTCAGCGCGCAGCTGTTCGAGCGTCGGCAACTCCGTCTTCACCGGCTCGTTGCCTTTCTGATGCTCGATCTTGTCTTCCTGCTCCTGCCGCTGTTTGGTGCGGCTCTTCAACTCGCTGTGCAGGTAGTACGTGAACACCGCGCCGAACGGCGGATTCGGAGCCGTGAAGTACGACGCTCCCTCGAAGCCTTTGCCCGGCAGTCCGAACTGCGCCCGCTCGATGTACAGCTCCGCGTCGCGCGTCGGGAAGAGCGTCGCTTCGTTGGCGGCGATCGCCGGCGTCATCGAGCGCAACGGCTGCACGTTGTCCAGCACCCAGAAGCCGCGGCCGAACGTCGCGATATCGAGGTCGTCGTGGCGCTTCTGGAACCAGAGATCGCGCACCGAGACCGTCGGGAAGTTGCCCTTGAGCTGGAACCACGTTCCGCCGCCGTTCTGCGAGATATAGAGACCGTACTCCGTGCCGAGGTAGAGGAGTTTCGGGTCCTTCGGATCTTCGAGGACGGCGTAGACGCTGCCGCGCTGCGGGAGGTCGCCCGCGATCGAGGTCCACGTCTTCCCGCGGTCGCTGCTGCGGAGCACGTACGGCTTGAAGTCGCCGACTTTGTGGTTGTCGAACGCGGCGTAGACGACGTTCGGGTCATGCTGCGACGCCGCCAGCGCGGAGACGTACGTCATCTCCGGCACGCCTTCCACCTTCTCGATCTTCCGCCAGTGCGCGCCGCCGTCTTCGGTTACCTGCACGAGGCCGTCGTCGGTGCCGGCGTAGATCAGTCCCTCCTGCGTCGGTGACTCGACGAGCGAGACGATGTTGCCGTACCACGACGTCGACTGCGCTTTACCAACCGCGTCGGTGCCCCAGACGCGGCCCATGATCGGCAGCGTGTTGCGGTTGAGGTGGCGCGTGAGGTCGGGGCTGATCTGCTTCCACGAGTTGCCGCGGTCGTCGCTGCGGAAGAGGTACTGCGCGGCGAAGTAGACACGGTTGCTGTCGAACGGGCTGACGATGAGCGGCGAGTCCCAGTTCAGACG
>DASXIH010000155.1:0-11158 GCA_036498125.1 Thermoanaerobaculia bacterium | reverse complement strand
CCGTAGTCACCAGTGACCCGGTGTATCCTCCCTCCACCAATCGTTCAGGAGCCCAACCATGTCTCGAATCGTCAAAGCCGGTTTGATCCAGACGTCGCTCGCGGCATCGACCGACGAGAGCCTCGAAACGATCCGCAATGCGCAGATCGAGCGGACGCTGAAGTACATCGATCAGGCCGGCCAGGAAGGGGTGCAGATCCTCTGCATGCAGGAGATCTTCACCGGCCCCTACTTCTGCGCCGAACAGAACCCGCGCTGGTACGAGTCGGTCGAGAAGATCCCCGACGGGCCGACCACGAAGCTGATGCAGGAGTACGCGGCGAAGTACAACATGGTCATCGTCGTCCCTCTTTATGAAGAGGAGTCGACCGGCGTCTACTACAACACGGCCGCCGTGATCGACGCCGACGGCACGTACCTCGGCAAGTACCGCAAGAACCACATCCCGCACACGGCGCCCGGCTTCTGGGAGAAGTACTACTTCCGCCCCGGCAACCTCGGCTACCCGGTATTCGACACGCAATACGCGAAGGTCGGCGTCTACATCTGCTACGACCGGCACTTCCCCGAGGGCGCGCGTGAGCTCGGACTGAACGGCGCAGAGGTCGTGCTCAATCCGTCGGCCACGGTCGCCGGACTCTCGGAGTACCTCTGGAAACTGGAGCAGCCGGCGCATGCGGTCGCCAACGGCTACTTCGTCGGCGCGATCAACCGCGTCGGATTCGAAGGGCCGTGGAACATCGGCGAGTTTTACGGGCAGAGCTACTTCTGCGATCCGCGCGGGCAGATGCTCGCCGTCGCCAAGCGCGATGAGGATGCGCTCGTCACCGCGGAGCTCGACCTCGATAAAATCCGCGAAGTGCGCCACACGTGGCAGTTCTTCCGCGACCGGCGCCCCGACACGTACAACGGACTCGTCAAACCCTGACTTGCGCGACCACCTAAGGCTCCTCATCAACGGCCGCGAGCATGAAGTTCGCGGCCGTGACGTATTCGCGACCCTCGCGAACTGGCTTCGTGCGCGCGGGGCGACCGGCACGAAGATCGTCTGCGAAGAGGGGGACTGCGGCGCGTGCACGGTCCTGATCCGCCGCGACGACACGTTCCTCCCGGTCAACTCATGCATCCAGTCGATGTTCCAGCTCGACGGCGCGGCGATCGTCACCGTCGAAGGCCTCGGCATGAACGCCGTGCAGCAGCAGATGGTGGCGCATCACGGCGCGCAGTGCGGCTACTGCACGCCCGGCTTCGTCGTCGCCATGACCGGCATGTTCGAGACGCGCGACCGTGTCGACGAGCCGTGCGCCCGCGCGGAGCTGGTCGGGAACCTCTGCCGCTGCACCGGCTACGAGCCGATCATCAAAGCCGCGTGCGCGGTGGAGAGCGGCTCCATGCGGCGGATGCGCGAGCTCTATCCCCAAACGATCGACGACAACCAGGCCGTGTTGGTCGAGGACGAAGGGCGAACCTTCTTTGCCCCTACGTCGCTCGATGACGCGCTCGCGTTCAAACGGAAGTTCAAACCGTGCACGATCGTGCAGGGAGCGACCGACGTCGGCGTCTGGATCAACAAGCGCGCGTACTCCGTCGCCGCGATGCTGTCGCTCTCGAAGATCGAGAGCCTCCGCGAGTTGCGCGAAGACGATGGAGCGATCGTCGCCGGAGCGAACGTCTCGCTCACGGAGCTCGAGCACTTCACCCGCGACCGCATCCCGGAGCTGCACCGCATCCTCTCGATCTTCGGCTCGCCGCAGATCAAGAACGCGGGGACGCTCGCCGGCAACATCGCGAACGGCTCGCCCATCGGCGACACCTTGCCGTACCTCATGGTCGCCGGTGCGATGCTGGAGATCGCGAGCGTCGACGGCACCCGCCTCGTCGACATCAACCAGTTCTACAAGGGCTACAAGCAGTTCGACCTCGCGCCGCACGAGATCATCGTCCGCGTCCGCGTCCCGATCGTCCGCGAGACGCTCAAGCTCTACAAAGTCTCGCGCCGCCGCGACCTCGACATCTCCGCGTTCACCGCCGCCATCCGCCTCAGCACGACCGACGGCCACATCAACGCCGCGGCGATCGCATACGGCGGCGTCGGCCCGACGGTCCTGCGCCTGAAGAACACCGAGTCGTTCCTCGCCGGAAAGCCGATCAACGCCGACACCTTCGAAGCCGCCGGCCGCATCGCCCGCGACGAGATCGCGCCGATCAGCGACGTCCGCGGCGGCCGCGACTACCGCCTGCAGCTTGCCGAGAACATCATGTGCAAGTTCTACTATGAGATCGCGTCATGAGCGCCGTCGGCCGCAATATCCCGCACGATTCCGCACGCGGTCACGTTACCGGCGAGTCGGTTTATGTTGATGACATGCCGCCGCTGCGCGGCGAGGTGATCGTCGACTTCTACTGGTCGCCGGTCGCGCACGGACGCATTCGTTCGGTCGATACGACGGCGGCGTGCAGCGTGCCGGGCGTCGTCGCGCTTTACACGCATCACGACCTCCATCACAACGTCTTCGGGCCGATCCTGCAGGACGAAGTGCTGCTGGCCGAGGACGTCGTCATGTTCATCGGGCAGCCGATCGTCGTCATCGCGGCGGAGTCGCGCGAGGCGATCAAGACGGCAAAGGCGGCGATCAAAGTCGAGATCGAGACTCTCGAACCGGTCTTCACGATCGACGACGCGAAGAAGCGCCGCGACTTCATCGGACCGGTGCGCCACATCCGCCGCGGCGACCTGGAGCACGGCTTCGCCGCGGCCGACCACGTCATCGAAGGCGTCTGGATCAACGGCGGGCAGGATCACTTCTACCTCGAGTCGCAGGCGGCGATCGCGATTCCGGGCGAGCACGACCAGCTCACGATTCACTCCTCGACGCAGAATCCATCCGAAGTGCAGCACGTCATCGCGCACCTCCTCGGCGTCCCGATCAACAAGATCACCGTCGTCACGAAGCGGATGGGCGGCGGCTTCGGCGGCAAGGAGTGCCAGGCGACGCACCCGGCCGCAATCGCGTCGCTCGTCGCGCAGAAACTGAAGCGGCCGGCGCGCATCGCCTACAGCAAAGACGACGACATGTGCGTCACCGGCGGGCGCCATCCGTTCCAGAACGACTACAAGATCGGATTCAAGTCGGACGGAACGATCACCGCCGCGAAGCTCGACCTCTACTCCGACGGCGGCGCGTTCAACGACCTCTCGACCTCGGTCATGGGCCGCGCGATGACGCACGCCGACAACGCGTACTACCTTCCGAACGTCGAGATCACCGGCACCGTCTGCCGTACGAACTACCCGCCGAACACGGCGTTCCGCGGGTTCGGCGGACCGCAAGGGATCATCACGATCGAGAACGCGCTCGAGGAGATCGCCTACTTCCTCGGCAAGGACCCGCTCGAGATCCGGAAGCGCAACTGCTACGGCGTCGATGACCGCAACGTGACGCCGTACGGACAGACGGTCACGCACAATCATCTACCGCAACTCTTCGAGCAGTGCGGCGAGCAGTCGGAGTACGCGAAGCGCGTCGCGGATGTCCGCGCGTTCAACGCGTCGTCCAAGACCCACCTGCGCGGCATCGCGGCGACCGCGGTGAAGTTCGGGATCTCGTTCAACACCAAGTTCCTCAACCAGGCGAACGCGCTGGTGAACGTCTATCTCGACGGCTCGGTGCAGGTGTCGACCGGCGCGACGGAGATGGGCCAGGGCGTCAACACGAAGATCCAGCAGATCGTCGCCGACGAATTCGGCATCGATCCGGAGCTGGTGATCGTGATGGCGACGTCGACCGAGAAGAACAACAACACCTCGGCCACCGCGGCATCGAGCGGCGCGGACCTCAACGGCGGCGCCGCCGCCGATGCCTGCCAGAAGATTCGCGCGCGGATGTCGGAGTTCGCGGCGAGCTACTTCGAGCGAATTGCCGGAGTCGAGGCTTCACCCGAGCACATCGTGTTCGCCCGCGGCCACGTCTTCGACGACCGCAAGCCGGACGAGCGCGTCCCGTTCCACGCGATGGTAAAGATGGCGTATCTCGACCGCGTCTCCCTCGGCGAGCGCGGTTTCTACGCAACCAAGCATCTCGACTGGGACGCCGACACCGGCGCCGGCACGCCCTTCCTCTACTTCACGCAAGGCGTCGCCGTGAGCGAGGTCGAGATCGACCGGTTCACCGGCGACATGCGCGTGCTGCGCAGCGATCTGCTGATGGACATCGGCAAGCCGATCAACCCCGGCATCGACCGCGGCCAGCTCACCGGCGCGTTCATCCAGGGCATGGGCTGGCTGACGAACGAGGAGTTGCGCTACGACGCGCAGGGGAACCTCCTCAGCCACTCGCCGACGACGTACAAGATCCCGAACATCGGCGACGTCCCGGACGTGTTCAACGTCGCCTGGATCGACGCCGAGAACGCGCTGAACATCCGCTCGAGCAAAGCGGTCGGCGAGCCGCCCCTCTGCCTCGCCGTCTCGGTCTACATGGCCGTGAAGAACGCGCTGCGTTCCGTAAGCGGCAGCGAGATCCCGAAGATCGACGCGCCGGTCACCGGCGAGAACATCCTGATGCGGCTGACGCACTATGTGAAGACTCTCGCGCGCAACGGCGTCGCGGTCGCATGATCCTTCGCAGCCGGAACGTCGCCGGCTACGGCGCGGCGTCGATCCACCTTGAGAACGGCAAAATCGCTGCGATCGGTGAGTACGAAGATGCTCGCGATGCAGTCGACTACGGCGATCTCGCGCTCATGCCGGGCATCGTCGACTCGCACGTTCACGTGAACGAGCCGGGGCGGACGGAGTGGGAGGGGTTCGACACGGCGACGCGGGCGGCGGCGGCCGGCGGCGTGACGACGATCGTCGACATGCCGCTGAACTCGATCCCGCCGACGACCTCGGTCGAGGCGCTGCGTATCAAGGCCGAGGCGATGCGCGGACAGATTCGCGTCGACGTGGGGCTTTGGGGCGGCGCGGTTCCGGGCAACGCGAGCGAGTTGCGGCCGATGATCGAAGCGGGGGCGCTTGGGTTCAAGTGCTTCCTCGTCGACTCCGGCGTCGCGGAGTTCGGCTGGCTCGATGAACGCGGCCTCCGAGAAGCTCTCGAAATACTCGCGGGAACGAATCGTCCGCTCCTCGTGCACGCCGAGCTCGGCGAGCATCTGCACGAAGCGGACGGCGATCCGCGCTCATATGCGCGATACCTCGCGTCGCGTCCGCGCGCCGCGGAGAACGCCGCGATCGAGCGCGTGGCGAAGCTCGCAGCCGAGACCGGCGCGCACGCGCACATCGTTCACCTCTCATCCGCCGATGCGCTTCCGTTCATCGGCGGCAACGTGACCGCCGAGACGACGCCGCACTATCTGTACTTCGCCGCCGAGGAGATCCCGGATGGCGCGCCGGAGTACAAGTGCGCGCCGCCGATCCGCGAGCGCGACAACCGCGAGACGCTCTGGCGTGCGCTGCAGGAGCGCCGGCTGCTCGCGATCGTCAGCGACCACTCGCCGTGCACGCCGCACCTGAAGCATCTCGAACAGGGCGACGTCCAGCGCGCGTGGGGCGGGATCTCATCGCTCCAGTTTTCGCTGCCGGTGGTCTGGACCGCCGCGCGCCGCCGCGGCTTCACGCTCAGCGACATCACGACCTTCATGTCCGAAGGCCCGGCCAAGCTCGCGAACCTCGATCATCGCAAAGGAAAGCTCGCTCCAGGCTACGATGCCGACATCATCGCGTTCGATCCCGATGCCCGCTTCATCGTCGACGAGTCAATCGTGGAGCATCGCCACAAGGTCACGCCATACGCCGGCGACGAGCTGCAGGGCGTCGTCCGCGCGACGTACGTCCGCGGCCAAAAAATATGGGAGGATGGCGCGCATATCGGGAACCCCACCGGGATATGGCTGACTTCCGCGAGCTGATCGATCTCGCCTCCGAGCGCCTCGGCGGCGCCGTGCTCTACGCAACCGACGACTTCTTCGCCGAGAAGGAGAACCTTCTCAGGCAGTCGAAGGCGGTTTGGAAGGAGCACGAGTACACCGACCGCGGGAAGTGGATGGACGGCTGGGAGTCGCGCCGCAAGCGTACGCCGGGCCACGACCACGCGATCATTCGCCTCGGCGCGCCCGGCGTGATTCGCGGCTTCGTCGTCGACACGGCGTTCTTCCGCGGCAACTACCCGTCCCACTGTTCGATCGAGGCGTGCTACGCGCCGTTCGAGTCGCAGCCGGACGAGCTGGCGAACTGGATCGAGATCCTCCCGAAATCGGAGCTGCGCGGCGACAGCGAAAACGAATTCGCGATCGAGTCGCCGTTCGCGTTCACGCATCTTCGCTTCCACATCTACCCCGACGGCGGCGTGGCGCGGCTGCGCGTGCACGGCGACGTCGTCCCGGAGTGGCGGCGCAGCGGCGGGCTCGCGAACCAGCTCGACCTCGCTGCGATCGAGCACGGCGGCGAAGTCCTCACCTGCAGCGACATGTTCTTCGGACCGAAGCACAACCTGATCATGCCTGGGCGCGCGTTCAACATGAGCGACGGCTGGGAGACGCGCCGCCGCCGCGGACCGGGGCATGACTGGGTCATCGTGAAGCTCGCGTGCGAGGCGCACGTGCAGCGGATCGAGATCGACACATCGCACTTCAAGGGCAACTATCCCGACACCTGCTCGCTGGACGCGTCATCGGACGGCAA
The DNA here is from genome assembly GCA_036498125.1 of Thermoanaerobaculia bacterium. Lineage (GTDB taxonomy): Bacteria > Acidobacteriota > Thermoanaerobaculia > Gp7-AA8 > Gp7-AA8 > DASXHZ01. The sequence goes on along the minus strand of DASXIH010000155.1, from coordinate 4,476 downwards.
TGAGTGGAGCGAGATCCTTCCGCGAACGAAGCTTCTCCCCGACACGCGTCACATCTTCGTCGTGACGGCTGACGCAACGCACGTGCGCCTGAACGTCTATCCAGATGGCGGCGTCGCGCGGATGCGCGTCTACGGCGTCGCGACGGAGCGCGGACGCATCGCCGCGGTGACGCAGCGGATCAACACGCGCATCGACGACACGGAACTGCGCGCCTGCTGCGGTTCGAGCGAGTGGGTGCGGCGGATGATGGCCGCCCGGCCGATGGCGAATGCGTTCGCAACCGCGGATGAGATCTGGTCGTCGCTCGGCGAGAAGGAGTGGCTCGAAGCGTTCGCCGCGCATCCTCGCATCGGCGAGCGGAAAGCGAGCGGTTGGGCGTCGCAGGAGCAGAGCGGCACCGCGTCCGCTGCGAACGAGACGCTCGCCGCGCTCGCCGATGCGAATCGCCAGTACGAGGAGAAGTTCGGCTTCATCTACATCGTCTGTGCGACCGGCAAATCGGCCGAAGAGATGTTGGCTATCGCACGCCAGCGGCTCGCGAACGAGCGCGAGCAGGAGCTGCGCAACGCCGCGGCCGAGCAGCTGAAGATCACGAAGCTTCGCATGATGAAGCTGGTGAGCTAGACATGGGCATCTCCACACACGTCCTCGACACCTCGCGCGGCCGCCCGGCGGCGGGCGTTCCGGTGACGCTCGAGATCGAGCGCGGCGGATGGGACGTCGTCGTGATGGGACGGACCGACAACGACGGCCGTCTGCGCCTCGTCAACGACTCCCCGGAGCCCGGCACCTATCGCATCACCTTCGCGATCTCGGACTACTTCGCCGGCGAAACCTTCTTCCCCGAGGCCTCGATCGTCTTCACCATCAAAGACGCGGCCCAGCACTACCACGTGCCGCTGCTGCTCTCGCCGTTTGGCTACTCGACGTACCGAGGAAGCTAGCGATGGGCCGGTTCTCCTCGTCAGTGGTGTGCGCCGCGGCTTCTGGCCGCGGTGACGTTGATCATCGCTGACGAGGCGTTGTTCTGCAGCGGCCCGTTCTCGGCATCGCACGAGACGGCGGCGTTGATTCTCTGCGCGCCCACGGAGACACCCTCGACCGTTAGCGTGACGAGCTCGGTTGCGCCGGCCTTCAGGGTCCCGATCGCGCAGTGAGTTCCGACGCAGCTCCCCGCGGACGTCTTGATCGACGCCAGCGCGAGACCGGCGCCGAACGTCGCATCGAAAAAGACGTTCGCGGCGTCGCCCGCGCCGGCGTTTGCCACATAGAAATGGAGAGTCGAGCGCTGACCGGCCATCGTCGACTGCGCACCCTCCGCAACTGTGAGGACCGCGTCGTTCTGGAGCCAAGCGACCGGCGTCAAGACCGACACCGGCTGCGATGGACCGTTGAGCATCGTCGTGGTCGCTTTCAGCCCGAGCTCCAAACCAAGTGGAGGGATGACCGAGACCGTTCCGGTCGCAGTCGCGCCGCGTGCGAGCGTCGGCGTGTCGCAGTCGACGATGTAACGCTGCTGCTGAATCGCACAATTCGTCAACCCCGTCCCCTCCGTAGAGCTGATCGTTCCTTCGCTCGTCAGTTCGATCTGCGTCTTCACGTTGTACGCGTCACCGGGGCCGGAGTTCGTCACTTGCACGGTGTACGTCATCGGCTGGCCAGGCGTCGCACTGTCGTGGTCGGCGGTCATGGTCGTGACCGTGCTGGCTACGTCTCCGCCGATGACGATGTCCGCGTCCGCCGTGACCGGGTCGGTGGTGAAAGACGTGACCGATCCCGTGAACGCCGCGAGCGTGCTGGTGTTCGATGCATGCAGACCGAACGTGATGTCGATCGATTCTCCGGGGCCGAGGACGATATTGGTACAACGGATTGGGGCGAGAGAACATCCTGCACCAGTCACGCTGAACGGCGTGAGCGCCGGATCGGTCGTCGCCTCAACGGTGAGCGGCGTCGTGTAATGGATGCCGGAGTTCTCAATGTGCATCGTCTCGGAGAGCGTGGCGCCTGCAGCGACATTCGTCAGCGACGGCAGCAGCTGAAGGCTGAGCTGCGCGTCTCGAGGCACGACGTAAAAATTCGTGGGGTAGGTGTCGACCCGGCCCAGAGAGCCGGCGCGCAATGCCGCGACCAAAGTCTTGTATCCGGTGGTTGCGGGCACCCGCATCAGGAGGTCGGGCGTCAACGCGGCGCCCGGCGCGAGCGTCGGGAGAGTGCACGACACCGAGAAGCCGCCGTCCGCACACACCGCGTCGCTCGTGAAGCTGCGCTCGAACACGCTGCCAGCGGGCAAATCGAGCTCGAGAGTCACGCTCGCAGCCGTCGATCCCGCGTTCACGATCGTGGGCATCACGATTAGCTCGGAGCCCGCGAGCGGATAGAAGAGATCGCCCTCGTACGAGTGCACACGTTGCATTCCTACTTGAGAGAAGTGCACCGGGTTTAGCGCAGCAGCTTGCGCGGACATCGAAGACAAGACGACGAACACCACCGTCAGAGCGACGGCCGCAAGCCGTTCTTTTCTGGGAACCATGGGGGGACCTCGAATTACAGGATAACAGCAGACGTCACGCTGTGCGTTCCCGCCGGCCCTTCATGATCTTCACGAAGCTGCGGCTGCGCAGCTCGTCGAGGGTGAGACCGGTGGCGAGTGCTTCTTCCTGCGTCAGGGCGCCGCAGTTCAGGCCGCGGAGGAAGTAATTGAGCAGGCCCTGGCCGGTGGCGGCGTCGTCGAAGACGTCGCCGACGAGCGTGGCCTGGCCTGCCTTCTGGATGAAGTTGCGGAGGCGGTCCGTCGCGGCGCCAAGGGACTCGAGGAAGAAGGAGTAGACGGCGGCGTAGCGGGTCGGGAGTTGGGAGGGATTGAGGTCCCAGCCCTGGTAGTACGCATTGATCAGCGAGTGACGGATGTGATCGACGTGCAGGCGCCAGGCGGCGTGCACCGTCGCGCGGTCGCCGATCGGCATGATGTTCGTGGCGCCGTCGCTGAGCCAGATCCCGGTGCCGGCGTAGGCGACCTGCATCATGTGGCGCGCGAAGTCGCACGCCGGGTGGTCCATCCGCTGATGCGCCGCGGTGATGTTGCAGCTCGCGGTGTAGTCGTACGTCCCGAAGTGCGCCGCGACGCAGCGGCCGCGCGCGGCGGCGAGAAAGAGCGGCAGGTTCGAATGGCCGTTCGCGTTCAGGATCGACTGCGTCGTCTCGATCATGAACTCGAACCGCAGCGCCCCGGCGGCGAGGCCGAGCTCCGGCTCGATCATGTCGAAAAGATCGGCGAGCAGCGTCACCTGCTCCGGAAGCTGGATCTTCGGCAGCGTGACGACGAACCACGGTGGAAGTTTCCCTTCCGTCGTTTCGAGCAGCGTCGTCAGGAAGATGTCCAGCGTCCGGATGCTGCGCGGCTTCAGCTCCTGCGAGAACGGCTTGATGCGGATCCCGATGAACGGCGGAAGAGTCCCGTTCTGCATTCCGGCGGCGACTTCGCGCGCGCAGCGGGCGGCGTCGTTGTCCTCTTCGTCGTCGGGCCGGTTGCCGTAACCGTCCTCGAAGTCGATTCGGAAGTCTTCGACCGGCTCGCGCTTCAGCTTCTCGACGACGCGCGAGTAGACCGTCTCCTCATCGCGTTCGAGGCCGATCGCCCGCGCGAACGTCATCGGATCGGGCGCGTTCGCATCGAGGGACCGCAGCGCGATCTCACCGAGCTTCTTCGTCGTATCCGACTTGAACAACTGCGCGCCGCCGTAGACCGTGTGGACCGGCTGGCGTGCGGCCGACTCGCCGGGAAAGCGCTGCGCGAAATCGGCGAGCGCGGAATCGAGAGAGGTAGCAGCGCGAGCGACTTCGCGCTCGTCGAGACTCGTTCTGAACGGCATCAATGACTCCGGATGAAATGTGCGGCGATCCAGCCGGCGATGACGAGGCCCGCCAGGATCAGCCAGTTGTTCGACGCTCCGTACGTCGCGACCGGGAAGTGGTTGCTGATCATGATGAACACCACCGGCACGACCATGAACGTGTTGTGTTTCGAGCGGAACTTCGCGCGCTCGGCGAGGCGCATGTCGGGCGGCTGGCCGGCTTTCGTCGCCGCGATGAGCTGCCGTTGCGCCGGGAGGATGCGCATCCAGACGTTCGCGGCCATCAGCGTCCCCATCATGGCGCCCGTCTGCAGGTAGGCGGCGCGGCCGGTGAAGACGCGTGTGTAGTAGTAGATCGAGCCGACGAGCATCAGGTACGAGGCGATGATGCCGAACCACTCGTACTTCGCGAAGAGCGAGATCCAGAGGAGGTCGTAGACGATCCACGAGATGACGAGTGCGCCGAGGGAGATGAGGATCGCCTTCGTCTTCTGGTCGGACGAGTCGGTCATGAGATTGCCGTGGTAGTAGACGAGGCCGAACAGGAGCAAGCCGCTGAGCCACGTCAGCGCCGCCTCCCACTTGAACCAGTGGAGCGTCTGGCCGTCGCGAAGCTCGGGG
>DASXIH010000154.1:0-13573 GCA_036498125.1 Thermoanaerobaculia bacterium | reverse complement strand
ATCCGCTTTCGCGAGCGCGAGCAACGGAAGTACGCCTGCCGCGCGATCTGGATCGAAGCGGGACGGCCCGCGGCAACGCAGCAAGTCCGCGCCGCGCATTCGATCCTCAGCGGACTCGCGGCGGCGCTCTACGGCGCGCTCCACATGCGGCTCCTCTTCGATCAGTACCGGATCGAGGCTCCGCCGTGGATGCATCCCGCCGCCGAGCTCCGGCAGGCGCACGCCGGAGTCGAGCAGCTGTTCCTCCGGCTGTTCCGCGGCGAGGCGATCGTGAATGACGGCGTCGTGCAACTCCTCCAACGCGCGCAGGAAGATCTGCTCGCGACCGCGGTGACCGCCGAGACAGCCGGCTCACCATCCGTCCTCGCGATTCTCGCCTCCCGCGAGGCAGCGGCGCGCGACTACTTCCTCGGCGGACTGCTCGCGTTCACCGATCTCTTCGACGGTCCGGCACAGGCAAATCGCTGGCGGTTGAGCCGGCCGGGCGGCGCCACTCCCCACGACGGAGCCCTGCTGGCTCGCATCTTCCGGTCGCAGGCGAGCGATCTGCGATCTGTGCTACAAAGTCTCCGTGCTCGAAACACTCAGATATGAACAGTTTTCGCCGCTCGCCGGGACGATCTTTCACCTCGTCGAGAAGGAGCAGCGCTACGACCTCCAGCTCGTCAGCGTAGGCAAAGTGATGGAGAGCCAGGCCGCGCGCCTGAAGCGGAATGCGTTCTCGCTCTTCTTCCTCGGGCCGCACGAGCCGATCTTCGAGCAGCGCATCTACACCTTCGAGCACGACACGCTGGGAACGCTGGAGTTCTTCATCGTGCCGGTGGGACACGATGCCGCCGGGATGCTCTACGAAGCCGTATTCACCTGATCCGGCGTCCAGCGCATGAGTTTGTAGACGCCGTTGGTACCGGCGTCGCGAAACCCTAGGCGCTGGTAGAGGTGCAGCGCAGGATTGAAGATCTCGACGTGGATCGAGACCGGCTTGCCCGCGGCGCGGCCCTCCTCGAGCACCTGCGTCATGAGCGCCGTTCCGAGGCCGTTCTTGCGCGCCTCCGGCATCAAGGCGATGTCGACGACGCGGATCTCTTCGGGCCAGACGTCGACGTACAGGCGGCCGATCCGCACGCCGTCGCGCTCGATGATGTCGAACCGCGCGGTCGGATAGTGCTCCGCGTAGTGCGCCGTCTGCGCCGCGAACTGCTGGTCGAGGAACGCCTGCTCCTGCTCCGGCGTGAAGTGGAAGTGCGGCATCTCCTCGGCACGCGCGGCGCCGTACAGCGCGCGCATGAATGCGTAGTCGGCGTCGGTCGCCGGTCGAAGCCGGATTCCGTTCAGTGCTCCGTTCATCAGGGCAGGATCGTACATGCATCGGCCCCTTCGAATGCATTTCCCTCCGGCGCCTTCGTCAGCGCCGGCTTCACCGCCGCCTGGCGGTTCGCCGCCGAGAGATAGCTCGCGATCGCGGGGAGGTTTTTCCCGTCACCGCGATATCCGGCGATGCGGAACACCGAGCCGGGGAACCGGTTCACGATGTCGATGCCGGTCGCCCATCCACCGCCGATCTGATTCGCCTTCTCGCCGGCGCCGCCGATCGTGGCGCACATGATCGAGCGGTCGGTACTCGAGGCGCCCGACTGGATGCGAATGGCGCCGGGCGGCGTCGGCGACGCCGGCTCGCCGATGCGATTGCCGGTGACCGCCAGGTCGACTTCCGCGGCGTCGGTCGCTCCCGCGCGGATGGCGGGACCGTCCACCTGCTGGATCGTGTTCCCCGAGATCTCCGCGCCGAGGCGGCCGTGTCCGACCGCCCAGACGGCGATGCCGTTGCACGTTCCGCAGCGCGCGCCGGAGCCGGTCACGCCAGCTCGGCCGATGGTGTTGTTTCGGATCGAGCCGGAGACCTGTCCGCTCGACGGGTTCGCGAGCGAGACGGAGATCGCGGCCGAGGTGTTGCCGGTCGTCACGTTGCCGGCGACCGAGTAACGGATGTTCCCCTGCTCCTGCGCCACGAGCGTGACGGCGGAGCCGTTGTCGGTGAAGGTGTTGTTCTCGACAACGAGCGTCAGGGTCCCGCGGCCGGTCGCCGACCCTTGAAATCCGGCGGAGGCGTTGTGGGTGATCGTGCAGCGGCTCATGGTCAACGACAGTCTCGCGTCGCCATGGACGCCGGCGAGAATCCCCTGATTGGCAGTCTTCGCTGCCGGATCGACGAACTTGCAGTCGGAGACGTCGACCGTTCCCTCTCCGCTTCCGTTCTCCACGTTCAGCGCGCGTGACGCGGTACCGTGCACGTTCAGGCCGGTGAAGACGGAGTGCCCTGTGAGGTTGCTGAAATTCATCGCGTGCTCGTCCTGCTCGTTGCCCGCACCGGCGATCTCGCTGTTGGTCACGGTGAGATCGGATACGCCGAGGCCGTTGATTCCGACCTGCGAGCTCAGGTCGATGTGGACGCCGTCGATGACCGCACCCTTCACGTCGCGCAGATCGATCGCGGCGTTGCAGCCGGCGTTGTCCCCGCGGACCAGGTCCTCGCCGCAGGCGACCCCCGAGACGCCGTTGGCCGCGTTGTCGTGCAGCGTCACGTTGCGGATCGTGATCTGCGCCGCCATTCGGATCGCGATCGCGCGGCCGAGCATCTTCTCGATGCGACCGCCCGACACGATGAACGGCGCGCTGCTCTCCTCCACGACGATCGCTGACTGCACCGGCTTCACTTTTCCCGTCGCCGTGACGCTCGACAACGCGATGCTCATCGCCGTCTTGCGGACGTCGACCGCCTGCGAGTCCACGACGTCGATCGAAACGTCGTCCAAGACAAGATCGCCCGAGCCGCCTTGAACCTTCAGCGCGAGGCCGGAACCGGAGACGGAGCCTCCATGCCATTTCGTCGAGCCGGTGCGGTCGCGGAGCGACAGCGCCACGCCGCCGTTCAACTCGACGGTGACGCCCTCGAGCGCGGTCTCTCCCCCATTTCCGGTGCCGGTGATCCCCGGAGCCGTCGTCGCTGCAATCGCGATGTTCTCGATCCGATTGGCAGTGGCGAGGATGATCGTCCCCTCCACGCCGGCATCGATGCGCGGCTTACCGCCGGTGCCCGTGAGCGTCTGGCCGTTCTTCAGGCGCACCGGCCCCGCATACGGCTGCGCCTGCATCGCGATGCTGATGGTGTCTCCCTCGGCCGACGATGATTGCGCCGCCTGCAGCGACGCCGCATCGGTGACGTTCCAGGTGCGGGCGAAGGCGGGAAGAGAAATGAGAAGGAACGAGAAGACGAGCCGGGATCGGAAAGGCAACGGGAGCGGACCTCCTAGGAACGTGGGCGGACTAAAGCCCGCCCCACGTTCTTAGACGAATCAGACGGTAGCGTAGTCCGCCGTCAGGACGACATAGCTGAAGGGAACGGCACGGCGGCCGAACAGGGTCTCGGCAAACAGCGGTCCGGTGCCTTTCGGCGAGAGGACGCCGTCTTTCGGCGCCACGACGTGGATGCTGGACCAGTCGGGACGCGGGTCTTTGGAAGACTCGCGCACGGCGACAAAGTAGACGCCGCGGCGCAGCTTGGCGCCATCGCCGCCCATGCCGATGCGGAGGAACGACTCCTCGCGCGCCGGCTCCGGCAGCTCGCGGTGAAGCGCGGGAGCATTTACACGCACGGCGGTGTCGACCGAGAGCTCGATCGGGTTCGATCCGTCGACCGGGACGGTGAACGCGGTCGGGCTGGCGGTGCGTGCCGGCGAGACGGACGCCCAGGCGATGAACGGCGCGCGGCCGTCCGGCGCGCCGGCGACCGGGAAGTGAACGTTAACACCGACCGTCAGCGGCTCGTTCTCGTGCTGCGGCGCACGCCAGAAGCCGGCGATCCGCAAACGGGCTCCCGACTGGCTGAACGCGCGATCGCCCGACGAGAGGTGCTCGGCGTTCACGAGACGGTGCGACGACGGCTCGGCGAAGGTGCCGTTCCAATAGCCCACGCCCATCAGAGGCAGCGGGCGTGGCATCAGCGATTCTGTGATGGACTGCACGGCGCCGTCGGCGAACGCTGATGCAGCGACGCCGACTGCGGCGACGGAGCTCAGACGAAGGAAATCGCGGCGGCGCATCGCGAACCGGTCGATGCGGCGCTCCTTCAGGTCGTCCCCAGCACGATCAGTCATGGTGTTGATCTCCTTCTCCTACAACGGTGGCAATCGAGGGCATGCGGCGGAGATCTCTCCTATCTCCGCCGCTCCAGGACGTGAATCGGCTACGGACGCGCCGGGAAGACTCCCTGAAGAGCGATACAAAAGTTGAGCGTGAGGTACGGCTGCATGTTGTTGTGGGGCAGACCGCCGCCGGCCGGAGACAACGTCTGCAGGTCCATCGTCACCTGGTTCTGAACCGGTCCGAATGACTGCGCACCTTGCGAGGTCGCGAACGTGCGGAGGGGCGAAGGCTGTTGCTGGTCGGCCGGATCCTGCGCCACGGCTCTCGCGGTGTGGGTGTGGACGGGGATTTCGGACACGAGGAGCGTGATGCTCTCGACGCCGGACATCTCGCCGAGGTCGCGAAGCGAGAGTCCCTGACCCTGGCCCGGCTGCATCGGGACGTTCCCCTGCATGTCGGGAAGGGCGAAGGTCGACTTACCGTCGCCGCCGTACGTCGTTCCGAGAAGCGAGAAGAGCGCGGTGTTCTGCGAGAGCGGCAGGATCTGGCCGGCGCAGAACGCCCAGCCGGTCGGCGGGAAGTTGAAGGGGAAGATTCGGATTTCTGCGACAAATTGATCGGACATGCGATTCTCTCCTTGCCTGCCGGCCTACGTCTGCGTCGGGAAGACGCCGAACAGCGAAATGATGAAGTTGATGCAGAGGAACGGCTGGGTATTCTCGTGGGGCTGATTGCCGCCAGCCGAGCCGATGACGCTCGGCGACATGCTCGTATCCGGCGCTTCTTCGATGTAGATCTGAATCGCACCCGCGACCTGATCGGTCACGCGGCCGTTCGGGCTGGAGTCGGTGCCGATCGCGCTGTTCGCGAGCCACGCATGCGTGTGGTTCGGGATCTGCTGAACACTCAGCGTCTCCTGCTCGGTGCCGGCCATCTCGCCGATCTGGTACGTCGTGCCGTCCGGTCCCGTACCCATGTGGATGGGAACGCGGCTCGCGAGGTTCGGCAGGTTGAAGGTCTCCTGACCGTCGCCGCCGTACGTGGTGCCGATCAGTTGGAAAAGGACCTCGTTCTCGGAGATCGGCAGGGTCGCGCCCTCGCAGAACATCCACCCGCTCGGCGGAAAGTTGCCAGCGAACATCCTGATTTCGCCAACGTAAGGTTGTGCCATCTTCGTCTTCCTCCTAGTTCTGCGACGGGAAAATGCCCTGGAGCGCGATGATGAAGTTGAGGACCAGGTACGGCATCATGTTGTTGTGCGGCTGGCTGCCACCGACCGAGGTGACCGTCGACGGAAGCAGTGACGTCAGGTTCGCCGCCTGCGCGTAGCCGTTGTTGAACTTCGCGAGCATTGCGTTGTTCGGGTTGGACGAGCTGCCATTCGCGTCAGAGGCGTTCGCCGCGTGAATGTGCGTCGGCAGCTGCTGGATGTTGACCGTCACAGAGGTCGAACCCGCCTTCTCCCCCAGCGTGTGGCCGTTGCCGAAGCTGATCGGCACCTGTCCGCGAAGGTTAGGCAGATTGAACGTCGTCTGTCCGTTGCCGCCGTACGTCGTCCCCAGGAGCGCAAATAGCGCCTGGTTCTGGTTGATGGGGAGCGTTTGCCCGTTGCAGAGCGCCCACCCTTTCGGTGCGAAGTTGAAGCTCACGACCTTGATCTCGGAAAGAAAAGGCTCCGACATTAGAACGACCTCCTTGTATCTGATCTCTCTCGAACTGTGGACCCGGTTTTGGACGCCGGATAGTTTCTCATGATTGTCATGGGCACGCTGCTCCTCCGACAAATCCACCGCCCGGCGGGACGGCAACCGTCGCGGAACCGGTCGGCGAGCCGCCGTTCTGCGACTGGACGAACGTGACGACGGCCGCCGTGTCGTTGTTCGCGCCGGCGTAGCCCGGCAGACGAACGGTGGTGGCGTTGCGCTGCCGCAGACGGAAGTCCTGGCCGCCGTTCGCGCCGGATCCGGTGATCGAGTTCCCGAGCGCCCCGGCGCCGCCGATGCTGGCGCAGATGAAGTTCGCGTCGCCCGAGGAAGTTCCGGCGTTCAGGTTGATGCCGTTCATCGAGAACCCGCTGGTGCCCGGCTGCGCGATCGTGTTGCCGGTGATCGTGGCGTTCATGCCGCCGATGCCGCCCGACGAGTTGCTGCCGATCTGCAGGGCAATGCCGAAGTTGTTGTACTGGAAGATCTGGTTGTTCGTGATGTGAGCGGTCGTGCTGCCGCCGCCGATCAGGCTGACGAAGATGGCCGAGCCAGCCTGAGAACCGGAGTTCGGCACGCCGGAGACGCCGATCGTATTGCCGTTGATGGTGCCGCTGAAGGTTCCCGTACCGCTCCCCTTCACGATCCCGAGGGCGGTGCCGCTCGCTCCGCTGAAGGTGTTGCTCGAGATGTTGTAGGTGAAGGTCACGTTATCCGACGGCCCGCCGGTGTCGAGCGTGACGCCGCCACCACCCGACACGATCGCCGGATGATTGTTCGACACCGCGTTGCCGGTGAAGACGAGGTCGGACGCGACGGTGCCGTGCAGGTCCATCTGGAAGATGTCGCCCGCGGCGCCGGTGAACGTCGAGTTCTGGATCGTGACGTTCATGGTGCCGTTGGTGCCCTGCAGAATGAGGCTGTCGTTACCGTTCGCGGTGCTGTTCAGGCCGAACGTCGTGCCGGTGACCGTGAGGCGGTTGAGCAACTCGCCCGCGTTGTTCGCGACGCGGAAGTTGTCGGTCATGCCGCCGCTGATGTTGCTGTTGGTGACGTTGAACTGTCCCGTGAGGCCGGTGAACTCGACGGCCGCATCGGTCAGTGTCCCGTTCGTGCCGTTCACCACCACGTGATCGAGAGTGCCGCCGGCGACGCTCGTTCCGTTGATGGCGGCGGTGGAGTTGTTCTGGAGGTTCATGTAGGCGAGCTGCACGTTGGAGGTCGACGACAGCGAGACGGCGTTGGTCTTGTTCTGAACCGTGCCGCCGCTACCCGCGACGCCGTTGCCGGTGACGTTGAGGCCGCCCGCGTTGCCGGTGCTGGAGAGGAGGATGCCGTTCGTGCCGCCGTTCGACGAGACGCTCTGGAACTTCAGTCCGGCCGCCCCGATCGTCGTGTTCTGGACCTTGACGCCGGTGCCGGTCGTCGTCGTGAGGATGCTGCCGTTGCCGGTCGCGGTGACCGTGCCGCCCGCGGTGGCCGTGAAGGCGTCGTTCGTGCCGCTGCTCAGAGTGATCGCACCGCTGAACGCGATCGTCGCGCCGGTGTTGGCGTTGAGGAAGATGCCCTGGCCGCTGCCGCTGATGGCACCCCCGAACGACTTCAAGCCGCCCGTCGTGTTCTGCACCTGCACCGGACGGGCCGACGTCGTTGCGACGTTGCCGTTGTAGGTGACGTTGGCCGTACCAGCGCTGATGTCGACGCCGACACCCGCGGAGCCGGTGATGATTCCGCTGCCAGCGTTGACGGTGCCGTTGACGTTCGTGAGCGAGATGCCCGTGCTCACGCTGCTGCTGCTCGAAGCGCTGGAGAGCGTGAGGCCCGCCGTCGCATTCGACATGCTGATGGCCGGACCCGCGGTCGCCGTGATGCTACCGGCCGCCGCATCAACCTCGGTGCCGGTCGAGCCGTTGAACTGGCCGCCGCCCGTCACGAGGAGACCCGAGCCGTTGTCGGCGTAGATCGAGAGTGAGGCGTACGAAAGGTCGCCGACGACGCCGGCGAGCACGACGCCGTTGCGTCCGACGCCGTTGCCGAGGGTGCCGATGTTGCTCGTGCCGCCGCTGACCGCGGTCAGCGGGAGGCCCGGAACCGCGTCGAAGACCACGCCGCCCGACATCGTGACGCCGTCGAGGGCGGTGGTGCCGCTGACGTTGTTGCTGCCGAAGCTCGTCACCGTCGTTCCGGCGCCACTGACCGCGATGCCGTTGGACGAGAGCGAGGCGACGCTGTTGCCGTCGACCGAGAGGTGCAGCGCACCCGCGGTCGAGGAGGCGTCGATGGCGTTGCCGGTCGAGGTGACGATGTTGTTCGTGAGCGTGACCGTCAGCGTACCGCTGCCGGCGCCGAGGACCTTGATGCCTTCGGCCGTCGCCGCGTTGACGATGTTGTTCGCGACGGTGGCACTGCCGCTGCCGGCCGCGCTCGTGGTGATGTGAATCGCGTTCGGCGCACCGGAGACGTTGATGCCCTGGACCTCGATGCCGCTGGTGTTCGTCGAGAAGACGCCGTCACCGGACGGGTTGCCGATCTTCGGCGCGGTGCCGGCGGCGCGGAGCGTGGTCGGCGACGGGTTGCCGTTCACGCCGACGTTGACCGTCAGCGCGACGCCCTCACCGATCAGACGCTCGTTGGCGTTCGCCAGGACGATGCCGCTGTTCTGGCCCGTGGTCGTGCCGTCGCCGGTGAAGACGTAGATCGTGTCTCCGGCGGAGGCCGACGTCTGGGCGGAGCTGAGTGCCGTGAACGGATCGATCGAGCGACCGGAGCCGAGCGCCGGAGCGTCGTTCTTGACGTACCAGACGCGCGACTTGACCAGGATCGAGACCGTGCCGGTGGCCGACGCCGCGCCGTCGCTCACCGAGTAGGTGAACGTGTCGGTGCCGGTGAAGCCGGCCGGCGGGGTGTAGGTGAACGTACCGTCGGAGTTGACGTTGACCGTCGCGCCCGGGGTGGAGCTCGCCAGACTCGCCGTCAGCGGCGACGGTCCGTCGCTGTCGGTGTCGTTGGCGAGGACGCTGCCGGAGACGAAGACGGAAGTCGTCGTCGTGTGCGAAGCGGCAACCTCGAGCTGCGTGTTGCCGATCGTCTCGTACGAGTCGTTGTTCGCGACCGGCGGAGTGTTGACGTGCGTGATGGTGATCGTGAAGGTCACCGTCGAGGACGTGTCGACGCCGCCGTTGGCCGTGCCGCCGTTGTCCTGCAGGAAGACTGAGACGGTCGCGGTGCCGGCGTGGCCCGCCATCGGCGTGAAGGTGAGAACGCCGCTGGGCGAGATCGCCGGCTGGACGCTGAAGAGTGAGTTGTTGTCGTTGCTGACGTGGAACGCGACGGTCTGGCCCGACTCGTTCGCTGGGCCGGCGCTGATGCTGCTCGCCCACGGCCCGCTGTATGCCGCGTTGTCGCCGGTCGAGACGTTGCCGCCCGGCGTGAACGACGGCGCATCGTTGACCGCATTCAGAGTGATCGTGAAAGTCTGCGGGGCAGACGTGTCGTTGCCGCCGTTCGCCGTGCCGCCATTGTCCTGCAGCGTCACGGTGACCGTGGCGGTGCCGTTGGCGTCGGGCGCCGTCGTGAACGACAGAACGCCGCTCGGCGAGATCGCCGGCTGAACGCTGAAGAGTGAGTTGTTGTCGTTGCTGACGTGGAACGCCACGGTCTGAGCCGACTCATTGGCCGGACCGGGGCTGATGCTGCTCGCCCACGGCGCGCTGTACGCCGCGTTGTCGCCGGTCGAAACGTTGCCGCCCGGCGTGAACGACGGCGCATCGTTGACCGCATTCAGAGTGATCGTGAAAGTCTGCGGGGCAGACGTGTCGTTGCCGCCGTTCGCGGTACCGCCGTTGTCCTGCAGCGTCACGGTGACCGTGGCGGTGCCGTTGGCGTCGGGCGCCGTCGTGAACGAGAGAACGCCGCTCGGCGAGAGCGAGGGCTGCGACGAGAAGAGAGCGTTGTTGTCGTTGCTGACGTGGAACGTGACGCTCTGACCCGACTCGTCGGCCGGACCGGGGCTGATCGCCGTCGCCCATGCGGCGCTGTAGGCGCCGGAGTCTTCGTTGACGGTGACGTTGCCGCCGCTCGTGAAGCTCGGCGGGTCGTTCACTGCGACGATCGTGATCGTGAACGTCTGCGAAGGCGAGGTGTCGACGCCGCCGTTCGCCGTGCCGCCATTGTCGTGCGCCGCGACCGTGACGGTCGCCGTGCCGTTGGCGTTCGGAGCGGACGTGTAGGTCAATGCGCCATTCGACGCCACCGCCGGCTGCGACGAGAAGAGTGAGTTGTTGTTGTTGCTGACGATGAACGTGACGGTCTGCGACGACTCGTTCGCCGGGCCGGCGCTGATGCCGGTGGCCCAGCCGGCGACCGTCTGCGGGCCGGCGTCTTCGAGCGAGGTCTGGTTGGCGCCCTTGGTGAAGCTGGGCGCGTCGTTGACCGCAGTGACGTTGATGACGAACGTCTGCGGGGCGCTCGTATCGTTGCCGCCGTTCGCGGTGCCGCCGTCGTCGTGCGCGGTGACCGTGACGGTCGCCGTCCCGTTGGCGTCGGGCGCGGAGGTAAAGGTCAGCGTGCCATCCGGAGCAACGGCCGGCTGAACGCTGAACAGCGCGTTGTTGTCGTTGGTGACGGTGAAGGTGACGTTCTGCGACGACTCGTCCGCCGGGCCCGGGCTGATGGCGGTGGCCCAGCCGGCCACGGCGTGCGCGCCGCTGTCTTCGAG
This sequence comes from Thermoanaerobaculia bacterium, assembly GCA_036498125.1. Classification (GTDB taxonomy): domain Bacteria; phylum Acidobacteriota; class Thermoanaerobaculia; order Gp7-AA8; family Gp7-AA8; genus DASXHZ01. The sequence continues at coordinate 3,010 of DASXIH010000154.1, read as the reverse complement.
CACCGTCTGGTCGGCGCCCTTGGTGAAGCTCGGAGGATCATTGACGGCGGTGACGGTGATCGTGAACGTCTGCGGGGCCGACGTATCGACGCCGCCGTTGGCCGTGCCGCCATCGTCGTGCGCGGCGACCGTGACGGTCGCAACGCCGTTCGCGTTCGCGGCGGCGGTGTAGGTCAGCGTGCCGTTCGACGCGACCGCCGGCTGCACGCTGAAGAGCGCGTTGTTGTTGTTGCTGACGTTGAAGGTCACGGTCTGCGATGACTCGTTCGCCGGGCCGGCGCTGATGGCCGTGGCCCATCCGGCGACCGTCTGCGGGCCGGCGTCTTCGAACGACGTCTGATCGGCGCCCTTCGTGAAGCTCGGCGCATCGTTGACCGCAGTCACGTTGATGACGAAGGTCTGCGAGGCCGACGTGTCGACGCCGCCGTTCGCGGTGCCGCCGTCGTCCTGCGCGTTGATGGTGACCGTGGCGCTGCCGTTGGCATCCGCCGCCGTAGTGAACGTCAGCGTGCCGTCGTTCGCCACCGCGGGCTGGACGCTGAACAGCGCCGTGTTGGTGTTGTTCGTGACGTTGACGTGGACCGTTTGGTCCGCTTCGTCGGGAGGTCCGGCGCTGATGCTCGTCGCCCAGGCGGCCTGCGCATAGGCGCCGCTGTCTTCGAGCACGGTGACGTCGGCGCCTTTGGTGAAGCTGGGCGGGTCGTTGACCGCCGTGACGGTGATCGTGAACGTCTGCGGCGCGCTGGTGTCGACGCCGCCGTTCGCGGTGCCGCCGTCGTCGTGCGCCGTGACCGTCACGGTCGCGGAGCCGTTGGCGTTCGCGGCGGTCGTGAAGGTCAGCGTGCCGTTCGAGGCAACCGCCGGCTGAGCGCTGAAGAGCGCGTTGTTGTTGTTCGTGACGGTGAAGGTGACGGTCTGCGACGACTCGTCAGCCGGCCCGGCGCTGATGGCTGTGGCCCAATTCGCGACGCTGTGCGGGCCGCTGTCCTCGAATACTGTCTGATCGGCTCCCTTGGTAAAGCTGGGGGCGTCGTTGACGGCGTTGACAACGATGTTGAAGACGTGCGACGTCGACGTGTCGTTGCCGCCGTTCGCCGTGCCGCCGTTGTCGTGTGCGACGACGGTGACGTTCGCCGAGCCGTTGGCGTTCGGCGCGCTGGTGTAGGTCAGCGTTCCGGAGGACGAGATCGCCGGCTGCACGCTGAAGAGCGCGTTGTTATCGTTCGTGACGGTGAAGGTGACCGTCTGCGACGCTTCGTCTGCGGTCGGTCCCGGGCTGATGCTCGACGCATAGTTCGCGATGCTCTGCGGGCCGGCGTCTTCGTTCGACGTCACCGGGTTCGCGCCGAGGTTGAAGGTCGGCGGATCGTTGACGGGGTTGATGGTGATCGTGACGGTGCCGGTGGAAGTGCCGCCCTTTCCGTCGTCCGCCTGGAACGTGAAGCTGTCGCTTCCGTTGTAGTTGGCGTTCGGCGAGTAGGTGACCTGGGCGCTGGTCGGCGTCTGGTTGAAGATCGCGCCGAGGGTTCCGTGCGCCGGCGGCGTGAGGATCGTGAACGTCAGCGAGTCGCCGTCGGCATCGGTCGCGGTCATGGTGACTGTGACAGAGTTGTCTTCGTTGGTGGTCGCCGACGTGTTGTTCGCGACCGGCGGTGTGTTGCAGGTTGGAAGGGTGTCTCCGTTGGGGAGCGACGGCGCCGCGGGCGAGCAGCTCTGCGCGGTCGTCGGGAAGACGCCGACCGGGCTGCCGTTCGCCGGGAACGAGGTGCCGGAGGTCGAGAGCGTCGTGCAGTACGTGAGGGAGATCGTCCCCTGCTGTGCGGCGGGAACGCCGGCGGTGCTACCGATCGGCCGGACGTCGCCGACCCCGCTCGTCCAATTGAGCGCACCCGAGTAAGAGCGGACGTTGATATGACCGCCCGCGCGGTTCCCGTCGCTCGTGGCACCGGAGGCGTCGATGGTGGCGCCGTTCAGGTTCACGTCGTTCTTTGTGGAGATGTTGACCGTTCCGCCGCGGTCTCCGTTGTGAGTCCCTGAGACCTGGAAGGCGTTCCCGCTCGCCGTGAGCGTGCCTCCGGTGGAAATCACGGTGATCGTGCCGGCGGTCCGCTTGTCGGTGGTGCCGGGATTGGACGTGACGGAGAAGTTCGTCGAGGACGTCGGCGGGCCGACGACCGTGATCGCCTTCGCCGCCTCGAGTTTCACGTACATCGCGCCGCCGTCTTCATGCCACGCGTCGGAACGGATGCTGGCCCGGTGTGCGCCGTTGGGATCGCCGATCGTGCTGCTGTCGATGGTGAGCGTCGTTCCGCTGCGGACGATCACCCCCGGACCCGTTCCCTGCCCTGCCAGCGAGGCGACCAGACCGTGGATCTGGACTCCGCAGCCTTCGAGCGTGACCGGGTTTCCGGTGTTGGGGAGCGTTTCCGACCCCTGCGAAGCGATGATGGCGGTGCTCGTGACGGTCAACCCCGGCTCATCATGAGCGAAGGACCGGATGGTGATCGCCCCGCCGACGTAATGACCGCCTCCGCCGCTCATGATGACGTTCGTATAGAACGTCGAGGGAGTGAGGGTGCGGGTAGGACCGGAAAGGATCTGGCCGCCGATCGACGACAAGGCGCCGCTCGTGATCGAGATCGCGCCCGCGTTGCTGTCCTGGGCGCAGGCGGCGATGATTGAGCCGCCTTCCTGCGTGACCGTCCCGCCGGCGTTGATCGTGACGTCGCCGGCATGGAAGTTGTTCCCGCCGTTCAGCTTCGACGACGACACGATCGCGCCCGCGGTCGAGACGCCGGTCCCCTGAAGCAGGACGTTGCCTCCGACCGTGAACGTGATGTTCGCGCCGTTGCCGTCGCTCGCGCGGTTCTCGGCAAACACTCCGCTGCCCGTCGCGAGCGTGAGGTTGCCGGTCACGACGAACTGCATCGGGCAGGCGGAACTGCCGGCCCCACTTGTCGCGTCGTTGCAGTTGATCGTCCCGTTGACGATCAGGTCTCCGTTGACGGTG
>DASXIH010000153.1:0-4881 GCA_036498125.1 Thermoanaerobaculia bacterium | reverse complement strand
GTTCACCGTCGTCGCCAGAGACCAGCGGCAACGCGCCAGGTTCACGTCCATGCCGAGCATCTCGTACTCGGCCGTGGCCGCGGTCAGAGCCTGGATCGCTTCGTCGATGTGCCCGAGGCCGCGGTGGCAGAGCCCCATGTTGAAGCTGATGAGCGTTCGCGTCGCGTCGTCGGAGATCGCCGGGTCTTTCTCGATCGTGCGGTAGGCGGCGAGGGCCGGGGCGTATTCGTTCCGCGTGAAGAGCATCTCGCCTTCGTAGATGCGGGCGATGACGAACATCCGGCGGTCGCCGAAACGTTCGAAGATCTCAGCGGCCTTGCGCGAGAGGACGATCGCCTCGGCCGTGCGATCGGTCCAGCGGTAGAAGCTGGCGCGGACCAGATTGAGGCGCGCCATCTCGAAATCGGGGATCGGAGTCTGGAGGAGCAGACGCTCGGCGCGGTCGGCAGCTGCCGTCGCCTCGCGGTAACGTCCCATCGTCGAGAAGCCCCACGACTGATCGCGCAGAGCCTGCGCGCGGAGCGTGATGACGAAGTCCGAAGGGTAGTCGGTGACCGCGAGCGAATCGGCGATCTCGACGGCGAGCGTGACGACGATCAGAGCGTCCGCGGGAACGCGCTCTTCGACGGAGCGCATCCGGACGAGCAACTGCCGGACGACGCCCGCGGTGCGCACGCCGCTCTTGCGCAGGGAGTTGCCCCACCACGCCGACGGCCCTTTGAGGACGGAGTCGAGAAGCTCGGAGGCAGCAGCGTCTTCGTCCTCGAGACGCTTCTTGAACGTCGTCAACGCCGCGATCCGCTCGGGCTTGGGAGCCGAGGTGTTGCGCTGCGCCTTCCACACGAATGGGTCGCGCAAGGCCTCGATGACGTCGTCGGTGTCGATATCCATCCGAATTACGTACGGCAAGGTAGCACGACGGAAACGTGCAGTCCAGCAGTTCCTGCGGGACGGAACTTACGCGTTCCTGGTGGAGGGAGCGGTGGCGCCGTGGCACGCCGTGATCTCGGAGCAGAGGCGCTCCAGATCGAGCGGCTTGCGAATGAGGGCCCGCGTCATGCCGATCTCTTTGCAACCGGCATAGGTCGACGGTGATGCGGCGGTGACGATGATGACGCGCGCCAGGATCTCGGGCGTGTGATCGTGTAATTGCCGCAGCACTTCGAACCCGTTCGCCCTCGGCAGCAGGAGGTCGAGGATGATGACTCGCGGATCGCGTTTGCGGATCGCCGCCAGTCCGTCGACCCCGTCACCGGCACACTCGCAGTCGAATCCCAGACGCGCGACGAGATGTTTCAGCAGCCGTTGAATCGGCATGTCATCTTCAATGACAAGTACATCGACCGCGGCGATGTCCATGGGAGAGAACGATCAGAGTACTTGCAGGAGATGCAAAACGCAATGTGAGCGCGTGCGGGTGGTGGAAGGGGCGTTTGTCGGTGTTCGTTACTCCGCGCGCTTTTGTCTTGCGTTGCAGAATGGATGCGAGAAGACTGGGACAGCGGCGCGGGAAAGTCTGTCAACATCCGCGTTGCAGCGGAACGTAAGCAAGACGACGGCCCGGACCGACTGAAATGACCGACGCGACCGACCCCCGCGATTCCGAGAACGCAAAAGAGGGCACGAGCTCCTTTCCGCTGGTCGGCGTCGGCGCCTCGGCCGGCGGACTCGAGGCGTTTCTCGAGATGTTGCGGGCGTTGCCTCCGGCGCCGGGGTTTGCGATCGTCTACGTTCTCCATCACGACAGCCGTTCGGAGTCGACGCTGGCGCAGGTGATCCAGCACGTCACGAAAATCCCGGTGGTCCGGCTGGAAGGAGCGCGCGACCTGGTTCTCGAGCGCGACCACATCTACGTCTGCGACGGAGACACGAACGCCACCATGTTCGGAGGGCGTCTCCGGTCGACACCGCGCACACCGGGCGGTCCTCTCCCGATCGATACGTTCTTTCTTTCGCTCGCGGAGGATCAGCGCGCCCGCGCCATCGGCGTCATCCTCTCCGGCTCCGCCTCGGACGGCACGATCGGAATGAAGATGATCAAGTCCGAGGGGGGGATCACCTTCGCGCAGGACGACAGTGCGCAGTTCAAGAGCATGCCGGAAAGCGCGCGGGATGCGGGGGCGGTCGATTACGTGCTGCCGCCCGCAAAGATCGCCGCGGAGCTGGCGCGGATGTCGCGCTCGGAGTACTTCTCCCAGGCTTCACAGCAGGCGATGCGGCTGCCGGAGCCGGAACTGGCGGAGGTCTTCGAAATCCTCGAGGCATCCCACGATCTCGACTTCACGCACTACAAGCCGTCGACGGTCGAGCGGCGCATCCGCCGGCGCATGGCGTTGCGGAGGATCGAGCCGCTGGCGGAATACGTCCAGTTACTGCGCTCGAATGCCGAAGAGGCGGCGCTGCTCTACGCGGACATCCTCATTCACGTCACCGGATTTTTCCGGGATCCTTCCGTCTTCGAGGCGATCGCGAAGAACATCGCTCCGGCTCTGCTCTCGGGCCGCACGGATGACGATCCGGTGCGTATCTGGGTGCCGGGCTGCGCCACGGGCGAGGAGGTCTACTCGCTGGCGATGGTCTTTCTCGAGGCGGCGGCGGAGATGAAGCCTGCCCCGCGCATTCAGTTGTTCGGCACGGACGTCAGCGATGTGGCGGTCGACCGGGCCCGCTTCGGCGTCTACGCCGAGAACGCGGTCGCCGACGTTTCGCCGGAGCGTCTCCGGCGCTTCTTCAAGCCGTACAACGGCGGTTATCGCGTTGAGAAGACGGTGCGCGACTGCTGCATCTTCGCGCGCCAGAACATCACGAAGGACCCGCCCTTCTCGCGCGTCGATCTGATCAGTTGCCGGAACGTACTGATCTACCTCGGCTCCATTCTGCAGCGCCGGGTCATGACGATTTTCCACTACTCGCTGCGGCCGGAAGCCTATCTGATCCTCGGCAGCTCCGAGACCATCGGCAACTACGCCGAGTTGTTCTCCACCTTCGACCGCAAGCACAAGATCTATCAGAAGAAGGCAACGGCCAGGCGGCCGGTGGTCGATTTTCACACCGCTCCGCCGCGGGAACGTGCCGAAAGGACCAAATTGTTACGAGAAACGCCGTCGCCGTCGAACGTCTTTCGCGAAGCCGACCGGCTGCTGCTCTCGCGATTCGCGCCGCCGGGTGTTCTCATCAACGAGGATCTCGAGATCCTGCAGTTCCGCGGCCGCACCAGCGCCTACCTCGAGCCCGCGTCGGGAATCGCCACGTTCAACATCCTGAAAATGGCGCGGGAAGGGCTGCTCGCCGAACTGCGCGCCGCCATCCAGACCGCGAAGAAGACCGACATTCCCGTCCGGCGCGAGAACGTCCGCTTCAGTACCGACGGCACCTCGCCGATGGTCAACATCGAGGTGATCCCGTTCGTGACTCCCGCCAACGAGCACTGCCAGGTCATCCTCTTTGAGGAAGTCACCGTTCAGGAGGTGCCGAAGACGTCCCGCGGCAAGAAGGGGAAAGGAAAAAGGGAAGAGGAGCCGCAGGTCGTGTCGCGTCTCAAGCGCGAGCTGGAGGCGACCCGCGAATATATGCAGTCGATCATCGAGGAGCAGGAGGCGATGAACGAGGAGCTCCGCTCGGCGAACGAAGAGATCCAGTCGTCGAACGAGGAGTTGCAGAGCACGAACGAAGAGCTGGAGACGGCGAAGGAAGAGCTGCAGTCGTCGAACGAGGAGCTGATCACGCTCAACGAGGAGCTGGAGAGCCGGAATCAGGAGCTGGCGCAGGCGAACAACGACCTGGTGAACCTGCTGGCGTCGGTCGATCTGCCGATCATCATGCTCGACAGCGACCTGCGCATCCGCCGTTTCAACCCCGGCGCCCAGCGGGTGTTGCACCTGATTCCGACCGACACGGGACGCTCCATCACCGACCTGAAACTGACGTTCAACATCGAGTCGCTGGATCAGATGATCCTCGACGTGGTCGAGAATCTGGCGACGCGGGAGGTCGAGGTGCGGGACCGCGAAGGCCGGTGGTTCTCGCTGCGGGTACGCCCCTACAAGACGGCGGAGAAGAAGATCGAGGGTGCCGTCCTCGTGATGGTGGACATCACCGCACTGAAGCAGTGAGGATGCGGGGCCGGTTGCCGCGCCGGAAACTCGCCCGCATCGCGTCGAGCTCCTCGCGGATAAAGTCGAACTGAGCGAACAGCTCTTCCATCTGCTGCGAGAGCGAGTCGCGGTTCCTTGACTGGCGTTTGTTGCGGCTCGTGCGCCGCGTCTCGGCAAGCTCGCGCCAGAGTTGGGCGCGCTCCGAGGTGGAGAGCTGCGCGATGCGGCCAACCAGCGGGTCGTGGCCTTCCGCGCCGTCATCGTCGATCAGATCGCCGGGCGCAACCGCCAATACCTTCGCCACGAGAAGGAAGAGGCCAAAATCAAGCCCTTGCTTGTTGTTTTCGATTCGGGAAAGAGTGGCTGCACTCACATGGGCCTTGGCGGCAACGTCCGTGAGTGACAGGCCGCGCGCTTCGCGGGCCTCGCGCAATCTTTCGCCAATCATGTTGGGATGATAGCAGAAGCAAAGTGCGGGCCTGTGTTACGCGATGCGCAACGGATGTGGCTCACTGTTTGCTTCGACTGTAAACGCCGTCGCGATCCTCTCGCCTGCACCTGCTGCGACGGCGCCATGTTCCCCACCGCCGGCCGGACCGAACCGGCCGGCGGTCGTGTTTTAGAATCTGCGCATGTCGAACAACCTGGCGAATGCATTCATCGGGGAGCTGGAGCGGGAGAGCGTTTCCACCGAACGTCTTCTCGAGCGAGTCCCGACCGACAAGCCCGACTGGCGTCCTCACCCGAAGTCGACCTCCCTCAGCGCCCTCGCGTGGCACATCGCGAA
>DASXIH010000152.1:0-3686 GCA_036498125.1 Thermoanaerobaculia bacterium | reverse complement strand
ACCATCAACGGCCTAACCGCGGCGAACTCGGTCGCCGTCCCGATGCAGTGCGAGTACTTCGCTCTCGAAGGGATCTCTCAGCTGATGACCACCATCGACCGGGTGCGCGACGCCGTGAACCCCGCCCTCGAGATCGAAGGGATCGTCCTGACGATGTTCGACGAGCGGATGAACCTCTCGCGGCAGGTGGCGGAAGAGGTGAGGGGACACTTCGGCGAGAAGGTGTACGAGACCGTAATCCCGCGGAACGTGCGCCTCGGCGAGGCGCCGTCGTTCGGGAAACCGATTATCCTCTACGACATCCGGTCGCGCGGCAGCGAGGCCTACATCAACCTCGCGAAGGAGTTCATCCGCCGCGCGGAGACCGTAATCTGATGGCGCAGCAGAAGAAAGTTCTCGGCCGCGGCCTCGGCGCGCTGATCCCGGCGAAAGAAACGCCGCCGGCGACGCCTGGGCTCATGCACCTGGCGCTCGACCAGATCGCGCCGAACCCCTACCAGCCGCGCAAAACTTTCAACGAAGGCTCGATCGACGAGCTCGCGCGCAGCGTCCGCGAGCACGGGATCGTTCAGCCGCTCGTCGTCATGCGTTTCGGCGAACGCTACCGGCTGATCGCCGGCGAGCGCCGCTTCCGCGCCGCGCAGAAGGCCGGCCTCACCTCCGTGCCGGTCGTCATCAAAGACGACCTCAAGGAAGGCGACGCGCTCCAGATCGCGCTCATCGAGAACATCCAGCGCGAGGACCTGAACCCGATCGAAGAAGCGATGGCGTACCACCAGCTCCACGAGGAGTTCGGCCTGACGCAGGAGGAGATCTCCAAGCGCGTCGGCAAGGAGCGGTCGACGGTCGCGAACTTCCTCCGCCTCATGAAGCTCCCGGAGCCGGTGAAGAAGTTGCTTGCCTCGGGGCAGCTCTCGATGGGACACGCGCGCGCACTCCTGGCGCTCGAGTCGCCGAAGAAACAGGAGCAGCTCGGCGACCGCGTGGTGAAGCGCAACCTGAGCGTGCGCCAGACGGAGATGCTCGCGGCCGCAAACAGCGGGGGCAAGCCGCCGGAGAAGAAAGAGAAAGAGAAGGACGTCTTCACGCGCGATGCGGAAGAGAAACTTCAGAGAGCTTTGCGAACTAAAGTCGAGATCGATCGGAAGCGCCGCGGCGGAGTCATTCGCATCCGTTTCGCAAGTGAAGATGATCTGATCCGGATCTACGACGAAATCACGGGGAGACGACGATGAACGGAAAATCGAATCGCAGCGGAGAACTCAATGGATTCCTCGATCGGGGATCGTCCTTCAAGGGCGAGCTCGAGTTCGAGGACACCATGCGGATCGACGGAAAGTTCAACGGCTCGATCACATCCAAGAACGAGTTGATCGTCGGCGAGTCAGCCCACATCGACGGCGACATCCACGTCGGACGCATCGCCATCAGCGGCACCGTCGTCGGCAAGATCAAAGCCGACCAGCGCGTCGAGATCCACCGCAACGGCAAGGTCTACAGCGACGTCGACACCCCGGCCCTCATCATCGAAGAAGGCGCCATCTTCCAAGGCAATTGCGTGATGGGCGACCGAAAGACCGCGAACGTCACGAATATCGCCGCGAAGGGGTAGGGGCCGGAGTGGCATAGCCGCAGAGGTGCATAGGCGCAGAGGTGGATAGGCGCAGAGACCGCGGTGCGCGTTATCCGCGGATGATTTGAAACTCGCCCCGTCGAGGCTCCGCTAGAGCCTCATGAAGTGCGGGAAGTAGCAGGCGAAGATCAGGAAGCCGAGTCGTCCGAGCGCTCATCACAATGATCGCGAGATCGAATCTGGAGGCGTTCTGCTGGTATGGCAGGTTCTGATCTACCGTGAGGAAGACGTCGAACTCAGTGGCGGCGAGCGCGAGCAACGAGCCGTTCTTCACATTCTCCCATCCGAGTTGCTTGACCGTGCGAATGTGGTGATTCGGGAAATCCCGGAGAAGGCGCCAGTCGACGCACTCGTCGAGGAGAATCCTCATTCGCTGAAGGCGAGGACGCGGGCCTTCGTTTCCTCTAGGAACGCGATTACCTGTTCGCGGCTCACGGACGGGAATCCCTCGAGGAAGTCGTCGATCGAATCGCCAGCTTCGAGGTGCTCGATCAGTGTCTGAGCAAGAACGCGCGTTCCTCGGAACACCGGCGCACCACTCATGACATCCGGGTCGGCGGTGATTACGCTTTTTCTCTGAACGAACAGACGCGCCGCCAGCTCGTTGCGCTCATGCTCAGGGAGTTGCAACGCGTCTTTCAGTAACGCCGTCGCATCACGTGTCATCGGAGTAGTCTACCCGCGCCAGCCGCGCAGGCGGGCGGCGAGGACGATCGCCTCGGGGATCGAGAGCTCGTCGTCGCCGTAGACGTCTTCCCACTGGAGGTCCCAGGCGGCGCGCTCCTTTTCGGACTGCGTAGCTTCCTTGAAATTCAGCTCGCAGATGTCGCCGATGTACTGGGAGCCGTCGCGGATGGGGAGGCCGAAGGTACGGCAGACCATCGGGCGGTGTTCATACATCACGCAGAGGCCGTTTTCGTCGAGATTGGGGCAGGCGACGTCCTCAGTCCTGTCGAAGAACGCCTCGCGGTCGTCGCGCGGTCCGGCTGCGTCGAGGATTTCCTGCGCCCGGCGGATCACCTTCTTCCGCCGCATCGGATGGAGCTTCTCCAGCCCCTCGGCGATCACCGCCACGTCCGCCGATCCGATCTCGAAGAGGCCGTAACAGCAGAACGAGCACCCCCGTCCGCACTGCAGGTTCTGCGGCTGCTCCGCCACGACCTCGGCGAAGAAGGCATCGGCGCGCTCCAGCGTCTTCTTGTAGGCCATGCTCACGGGCGAGAACCGTGAACCAGGGGTGAATGATCCCGCCTTGAAAAGGGGAGCGGACGTCTCGTCCGCTCAAGCGCGGCGGAAGCCGCGCTGTCGCGCGGCCTGAGCGGACGAGACGTCCGCTCCCCTAAGATGACCGGCGATGGATTCTCCCGAACCAGTCGAGGACATCCTCCGACGTCTCCGCGAGGGCAAGCGCGAACTTCGGCGCGAACGTGTAGCCATGAGTCTGCCCGATAAGATCCGTCAGGTTGTCGAGCTTCAGAAGGTCCATGTCACGATCGTTGGAAAGCGTCGGGCGCTCCGCCCTCTCGAACGCGTCTGGCCGCTTCCGCCCCGGGGATGACAACGTTCTTTCCCTGTGGTAAAAACACCCGGCTCCGGGCGCCTTCCCCCTGGGCGCGTTCCCCTGAATTATGCAAATCAACCTGTTTCCCGATCTCAGTCTGTTCGCCGTCATGGCGATCTTCATCCTCAACTACCTCGTGGTCCGCAAATTCTTCCTCGAGCCGATCAATCGGGTGATGGAAGAACGGGAGCACGAGACGAAGAGTGCTGACGAGCTCTACGAGCAGGCGATGACGCGTTTCAACGAGGCGACGGCGAACGTCGAAGAGAGACTGCACATTGCGAAGCGCGATGCGGCGAACGTGCGCGAGAAGTTCCGCGCCGACGCGAGCGCGCACCGCGCGTCCGTGATCGACAAGACCCGCGGCGAGGCCGAGTCGTTCCTCGCTGAGGCAGACACGAAGTTGAAAGACGACGTCACGACGGCGCGCGATCGCATCGTGCGCGAGTCGGAAACGCTGGCGCAGATCGCGGCCGAGCGCATTCTCGGGAG
>DASXIH010000151.1:0-4830 GCA_036498125.1 Thermoanaerobaculia bacterium | reverse complement strand
CCGGTGACGAACATGTAGGAGCTGTCCTTCACCATGAAGATGAAGTCGGTGATGGCGGGCGAATAGACAGCGCCGCCGGCGCACGGCCCCATGATCGCGGAGATCTGCGGCACGACGCCCGACGCGAGCGTGTTGCGGAGGAAGATGTCGGCGTAGCCGCCGAGGGAGACGACGCCTTCCTGGATGCGCGCGCCGCCCGAGTCGTTCAGACCGATGACCGGCGCGCCGTTCTTCATCGCGAGATCCATGATCTTCACGATCTTCGCGGCGTGCGTCTCGGAGAGCGATCCGCCGAAGACGGTGAAGTCCTGCGCGTACGCGTAGACGAGGCGGCCTTGAACCGTTCCGTAACCGGTGATGACGCCGTCGCCGGCGACGCGGTTCTTCTCCATCCCGAAGTCGGTCGAGCGGTGGACGACGAGCTGGTCGAGCTCCTGGAACGAGCCGGAATCGAACAGCAGCGCGATGCGCTCGCGCGCCGTCAGCTTCCCTTCATTGTGTTGCCGCTCGATCCGTTTCTGGCCGCCCCCGAGCTCACTCTCGCGCTTGCGCTGCTCCAACTCCTCGAGTTGCGCTTCGCGCGTCACAGCGTCACGCCTCGCTCCGCTGCGATGCGCTGCATCTCCGCCTCGAGATCGTCAGGTTTCGGCTCGCGCGACGACTTCTCGGCAAGCCGCTGCCGCGCCTCCTGCTCGATCGCGTCCATCGTCGCAAAGTCGCGCTCCAGCGCGATCGCGACGAGCTGGATCCCCTCTTCGGCATCGCCGAATTCGACGATCCCGCGGTCTTCCAGGCGGTTCACGAGTGCTCGCGAGAGGAATTCGATTTGTTTCTGCGCAGCCACCGGGCGATTAAAGCATGATCTCCGATCCGAACGCACCGGCGGCGTAGGGGTACCAGGCGCGTTCGTGACCGACGGCATCGATCCGGGTGACACGAATCGTCGACGGGTAGACGCGCTGGCCGTCCGCGACGAGGACCCGGAGCATCAGGCCGGCAACCGGCGCGAGGAGCGCCACCGCCTCCGGGAGGTCGCGATCGATGACGTCGACGTCGCATTCGAGGCGGAGGTTGAGCGGCATTCGAACCGGCCGGATGCGGTAGCTCGGGCGGAAGACGTTCCTCCATGGCGGCCCGGCGACTTCCTGGATCTCCTCGCCGTTGCCATCGAGTCCGCCGCCGCTCTGGATCAGCCGCACGTTCGGCGGCGCGACGCCTGCCAGGTGCGGGAGAAGGGCGGCGGCGACACTCGGAGCAAGGCGGATGCGTGCCGGGGCATCGCGTTCGGCGCCCGCTCGCGTGAGCGCGCTTGCAATGCGTGCGACTTCGTCGAGCTCGAAGCCGGCCCGATCGACGAGGGCGCGCAGGTGCTTGTGCGTGATGGCGATGTGGAGACGCCGCGTCTCCTCCCGCCACGTCACACCGTCGCACTCATGCTCCGCTACGCCGTGGCTGACCACGAGACGCTCCGCGTTCACGCTTCGGAGCGCGTTCGCGACACTCGCGACGTCCTCCAGTGTGGCGCCGGCAATCCTGCCGGCGACCGTCCGCACCTGAAAGACTCCGCGCTCCTCGATCGCCTCCCCCGCCTCGTGCACGACGACCACCCGTCCATGCTCCCACCGCGCGACGCACCCCCGCTTGCGGTAGATCATGCGGTGACCATGACCGGAGCCGCCGACCCCACGGCGAGCTCCTGCCCCTCGCGCGAACAGATCACGCCGGGATAGACGATCGGCGCTCCCTTCGCGCCCACGAGCGACTTCGCCACCTCGGCGCGCGTGCGCCGGAACGTGAACGCTCCCGCGCTCGATACGGCGACGTGGATGGTGACGACGTCCGTGAGCGGGTCATACGCACCCCCAGCCACGAGATGAACGTCGATGCTCTTCGCCGGCAACGCGAATGGCGCGTGCGTCTGACGAACGACGACGTTCGTCATCCGCCGCAACGGCACATCGCGAAACGACTCCCGCCGCAGGCACTGCGGCGGCTCCGCGATCAGGTCGGCACCTTTGGCGGCGTTGCCGGCGTCGTCGAAGGCGAACTGGGGGACGTCGCTGACGCGCAGCCACGACGGCCACTTCACCGGCGGCGCATCGTGCTCCGCCGCGTGGGCGACCGCCTCGTGGAGGAGCACCGCCGCCGAACCGCCGCGCCAGACGATCGGCAGATCCGTGCGATCGACGCTCTTTGGAATCTCCAGCGCGCGCCGCAGCACCGCGGCGTCGCGGCTGACGATCGACACACCGCCGATCGTGATCGTCATCGTCTGATCCGTCATGAGAACGCCCTGCACACGCCGGGCGGTCGCGACGAGCCGCACACGCGCGTTCTCGTCGACGTCCTCTCGTAGCTGATCGATCGCGGCGTCGCAGGCTCGCATCAGCTCGTCGTCCGTCGTTTGCGTGGCGGCGATGCGGTCGCCGTCATCCACTGCGCTGCCGCAGGAGAGGCGGCGTTCCGCGAGCGCTCCATCGATCCAGAGCTCATCGCGCGTGGCGATCGCGAACGTTGCGTCAGTTGATCGAATAGTCGAATTTCTTCGAGGCGGCGTCGGCGGTGATGGTCAGCCGGTGCGAGCTTCCCGGCTGCAGGTTGACTCGCGGAATCGTGCGGTGCTCCTGGATCTGCTGCGACGGCACGACCACCCACACCTCGATGTCGGCGTTCTTCGGCGTGAGGTTGTTCACCACGTTCACGTTCCGCGGCGACTTGCGGTGGAGGAAGCGGCTCTCGCTGAAGAGCTGCTCGCGCACGATGATGTCGGAGCCGACCTTCACCAGCACATAGCCGTCGGCGAACGGGCTGTTGAACATGGTGTTGAGCTGCGCGGGAGCGCTGTTCGCCGCGTGGTTCCCGCCGTCGCCTCCGGTCGCCGTCGTGCGCGGCTGCGGTTGAGGAGCGACGGTGGCCGTCCGCGCCTGCTGCACCGGCACGGTCTGCCTCCGCTGGTGCGACTGCGCCTTCGCCTCTTCCGCCGCCGCCTGCTCCTGCTGCGCGAGCTTGAGGTACTTCGCCGCGTCGTCGGATTGCGGATTCAGCGAGAACGCCTCGCTCAGGAGCGGAATCGCCTCCGCGTACTTTTTCTGGTTGTAGAACGCGAGGCCTTCGTTGAACTTCGCCTGCGCGTTCGCCTGCTGCTGCCGGCCGATCTCCTGCTGCGCGCGAATGCCGTTCAGCTTCTGCATCATCGCGATGATGGCCGGCGAGTTGGGCGCCATCTTGTTGAGCTCCGCGTACTTCGCGTACGCGTCGTTCACCCGCCCCTGGGACAGCAGCGTATTCGCTTGCTGCCGCAGGATCCGTTCGCGCGCGTGCTGCTGCTCGGCGCGGGTATCGACCGCATGCGCCGCGGGAGCCTTCGTTTTCAGCGCAATCGCAATCGCGCCGAGGGCGAGAAAGCAGGCGGCGATGATGCCGAGGAAGATCGCCGGATGGATCTGACGGCCCAGGAGCGGCTTGGCCGGCCCCTTCGCGGCGCGGGCGCGAGCTGCGACGGCAGCCGCCGGAGCGGCGGTCGGCGTCGGATTCGTCGTCAGCGGACCGGGTGCCGAGGGCGTCTCCTCGCCGAGACCTTCGTCCGGGAACGGGATCTCGACGGTCGGGATCTTCTCGTGGCCGCGCGTGATCACGGTCTCCTCGGCCAGGATCGGCTCGGACGGCGGACGCTCGCCGCGGTTCACGGCGCGCAACGCATTCGCGAGATCGCGCGCGCGCTGGTAGCGCTTCGCAGGATCCTTCGCGAGGCACTTGGCGACCACCTCCTCGAATCCGGGAGGGATCTGCGGGTTGATCTCGTTCAGCGGCGGGAACGGCTCGTGGACGATCTTGTACGAGATCGACGTCAGCGAGTCGCCGCCGAACGGCTTCCGGCGCGTGAGGCATTCGTAGAGACAGATGCCGAGGGAGAAGATGTCGGAGCGGCCGTCGACGGGAGCGCCTTTGATCTGTTCGGGCGCCATGTAGTTCGGCGTGCCGAGGAACTGGCCGGTGGTGGTGAGGTTCGAGACGCCGCTCGCGATCTTCGCGATGCCGAAGTCGGTGATCTTCGCGCGCATCCCTTCCAGCAGGATGATGTTCGCCGGCTTCACATCGCGGTGGACGATTCCCTTCGCATGCGCGAAGTCGAGCCCTTCCGCGACCTGCGCGACGACGTCGCCGATCTGCTCGAACGTGAGGGGACGTCCCTGCTGCAGGACCTCCTTGACGTTCTGCCCCTCGACGTACTCCATCGCGATGAACGAGACGCCGGTGGTGTCGTCCTGGCCGATGTCGTGGACGGTGACGATCGCCGGATGGTTGAGGATGCCGGCGGCCTGAGCCTCACGGAGGAAGCGCTGCTGGAACTCCTTCGTCTCGTCGTCGTCGGCGTGGGCGGCCGGGCGGATGGTCTTGAGGGCGACGAGGCGGCCGATCAGAGGATCTTTGGCGAGGTAGACGATTCCCATCGCCCCCTTGCCAAGCTCACGAACGACTTCGTAGCGCCCGAGCTTCACCTTCCCGGTCTCTCCGGACGCGGACGAGCCATAGACCGACAATGATATCTCCCGCTTCAGAGTTTAATTTATGATTCCGAGCCTGTTCATGAATTCCCACCGCGAGGACACGCGCTATGAAAGTCTATTCGGGATCTGAAATCCGGAACGTCGCGGTTGCCGGCCACAACGACACCGGCAAGACGACGCTCGTTTCGCAACTCCTGTTCACCGCCGGCGCGACCACGCGCATGGGGCGCATCGAAGACGGGACCACCACCACTGACTTTGATGCCGACGAAATCGAGCGCAAGCACTCCATCTCCGCGGCCATCGCGTTCGCGGAGTGGAA
>DASXIH010000150.1:0-5389 GCA_036498125.1 Thermoanaerobaculia bacterium | reverse complement strand
GCACTCGGAGATGGTGCACTTCCCGATCGTGCAGGATCTCCCGTCGCTCCTCTGGCTCATCAACCTCGGTTGCATCGATCTCAACCCGTGGTACTCCCGCTGCGACGACACAGACCGCCCCGACTTCCTCCACTTCGACCTCGATCCGGGGCCGGGCGCCGATTTCAAACAGGTCTGCGAGGTCGCGCTCTGCGTCCGCGACATCCTCGCGCCGCTGAAGATGACCTGCTACCCGAAAACGACCGGCTCGAAGGGGATCCACGTCTACATCCCGATCGTCCGCGGACCGTTGCAGAAAGAAGTGTGGACGTTTGCGAAGGCGATCGCGTTCGAGCTGGAGTCGCGCCACCGCAACATCATCACCGCCGAGTACAAGAAGGTGAAACGCCCCTACGCACGCGTGCTGGTCGACTACAACCAGAACGCCTGGGGACGAACGCTCGCGTCGATCTATTCAGTAAGACCGACGCCGTTCGCAGGTGTCTCCGCCCCCGTGACGTGGGACGAGATCGAGAGCGGCATTCGGATTGAAGACTTCCGCATCGACAACATCGTCGCGCGCGTCAAAGAGCTAGGCGACCTCTGGAAGCCGGTGCTCGGGAAGAAGCGCTACGACCTCTACAAGATCCTGAAATGACGCTGCCAATTCAGCCACCCTACCCGCCGATGGAAGCGAAGCGCGTCTCCGCGATTCCGCACGGCGACACGTGGCAGTTCGAGCCGAAGTGGGACGGCTTTCGCGCGGTCGTCTTTCGCGACCATGACGACGTGCAGATCCAGTCGAAGGCGGGACAGCCGCTCGCCCGCTACTTCCCGGAGTTGGTCGAGGCGATCCGGTCGCTGAAACCGAAAGAGTTCGTGCTCGACGGCGAGATCGTCATCCCCGTCGGTGGGAAACTTTCGTTCGACGATCTGCTCCAGCGCATCCATCCCGCCGAGTCGCGCGTGCGAAAACTCGCTGCTGCAAACCCGGCGCACTATTACGTCTTCGACATCCTCGCCCTGAAGTCGAAGGACCTCACCAAACAGCCGATCGAGAAGCGCCGCGAACAGCTCGAGGAGTTCTTCCCCTCGATCGAGCACGAGCTGATCACGCTGTCGCCCGCCACCACCGAGCGCGCCGTCGTCACCGACTGGTTCAAGAAGATGGGAAAGCTCGGCCTCGACGGCGTGATGGCGAAGAAACTCGGTGAGCCGTACCACTCGGGCGATCGCGAAGGGATGGTCAAGGTCAAGCACCTGAAGACCGCCGACTGCGTGATCGGCGGCTTCCGCTACGGCGAAGGGACGAAAGTCGTCGGCGCGATGTTCCTCGGCCTGTACGACGACGAAGGGCGGCTCGTCTACATCGGCCACACGTCGTCGATCAAAAAGAGCGATCGCCCGGGCCTCACGAAACAGCTCGAGGCGATGGCGGCCGAGAATCCGTTCGAGGTGCGCTCGCCCGGCGGCCCGAGCCGCTGGGCGCAGTCCAAGACGAGCACGGAATGGACGCCGATCCGTCCGGAGCTCGTCGTCGAAGTCGAATACGACTACTTCTCGCAGGGACGATTCCGCCACGGCTCGAAGTTCCTCCGCTGGCGGCCGGACAAGAAGCCGCGCCAATGCACCATGGACCAAGTCAAATGAGAAGCGTTATGCGTTACGCGTTATCCGTTATCGGGCTGCTGTGCACGTTCGCCTCGAGCGCGCAGACGGTGCGGATCACCGCGAAGCCCGAGGGGCTTGTGCACGGCACGCTGAACGTCCCGGTCGTCGCGACCGATCCGGTCGTGCGGCTCGCGCTCTTCATCAACAACGTCAAATTCACCGAAGCGCCGGGAAAGACGATGACGGCTCAGGTGAGGGTCGGCGACTACATCCGGCGCCTTCGCTTCAAAGCGGCCGGCTACGACGCGCAGGGGAACGAGATCGCCTCGGACGAGATGGTCGTCAACGACCCGCGGCCCCCGTTCCGCGTTCATCTTTCCGCGCCTCCGGCGCTTCCGAAGGGCGGCACCGTGACGATGACGGCGAACGTCATCAAGCCGGTCGAGACGAACGTTGGCGCGGTCGAGTTTTACGTCGGCGAAGAGAAAATCGCGACGCTCGCGAAGCCGCCGTACGAGGCGAGCTTCGACGCCGCGAAATACCCGAACGCGATCTACGGCCGCGTCGTGGCCCGCGCGCTCGACGGCACCGAGGCCAACGACGTCGTCTTCTTCGGCGATCGGCCCGGCGAGCAGGTGCAGGTCAGCCTCGAGCAGATTCCGCTCTCCGTCGCGTCGGGAACGGCGCCGCTGCGGCTGGAAGACCTCACACTCAACGACAACGGCGCTCCCCGGAAGATCGAGGCGCTCGTTCCGGCCTCCGATCAGCCGTTGTACGTCGTCCTCCTCATCGACTACTCCGAGTCGATGCTGGAAGAGCTGCCGGTGGTGAAAGCGGCGGCGAAGTCGTTCGCCCGCGCGCTCCTGCGGCCGCAGGACCGGATCGCGATCGTCGGATTCAACCAGCGGACGTTCTGGCTCACGAACTGGACGAACGACTGGAACGAAGCGGCGAACGCGGTTGACCGCGTGAAGCCGATCGGCGAGACGCACCTCTACGACAGCGCGATCGAGATGCTCTTCGAGCTCCAGAAGACGCCCGGGCGGCACGCGCTGGTCGTCCTGACCGACGGCGTCGATCAGGGGTCGGAATTCAAACTCGAGCACCTGATCCACTACGCGCGCTACGCGGGCGTCCCGGTCTACCCGATCATCAAGAACCACGTCCTGGCGCGGCTGATGCGGTTCGGCGTCGGCTACCTCGAGGCGCGGAAGCTCGCGAACATCGCGAAAGACACCGGCGCGACCTACTTCATCATCCAGAAGGAGCGAGAGCTCCCGGCCGTCTATCAGCGCCTCGCGAGCGAGCTCCGGCAGCAGTACCAGCTCGTCTTCTACGCGCCCGCCGAGACGGGTGACAACTGGCATTTCCTCACCGTCACCTCCCGCGCCGGCCAGCAGCTCCGCGTTCCAAAGGGGTATTTCCCCTAAGCGGCACGGCTCATGAACCCTGAGCGGCCGTGGGTACGGCGCGCCATCGCGTCTTCGGCGGGCTGAACGAGCGGCAGGAGCACATCTTCCTGTGGATCGGTGTGGTCGTCGTCCTGCTGTACGTGACGGCGTGGATCGGCGCTCTGCACGACGTGGTCGAGATTCGCCGTCAGACGATCGCGGCAGCGAAGGTCACTAACGTTCCTCCCCCTCCGGCGCCGATCGCGCCAACGCAGCAGATCACTGCTGCCCTGACCGGCGACGCGGCATCGACGGCGTACATCACCGACGCGATGCTCGGCTTCCTCGACCCGCTCCGTGGCGCCAGCGGGAAGGTGAAATTCACGACCCGCGTTCCGGGCGCACCGATCACCGACACCCACGGCAACCTGACAGCCGTCCTGAACAACGGCCAGGGAACGGACATCTCGCCGGAATTCGTGGCGCCGGCGCAGCCGGGCGTCTATGACCTCGCCGTGAAGCTCGGCCAGGCGACGAAACAGATCAACGACTTCGCCGTCATCTCGCTCGTTCCTTTTTCCGAGAAGCAGGCCGGCCACATCGGCCTCTACTACCTCGGCACCTGGCCGTTCGAACATGGCGGAAAGATGAAGTCGGCGGCCTACGCGAACCCGGCGGGTTTCATCGAGGTGACGCCGCAGAACGCTGACACACCCGTCTCCGCGCACTTCAAGCTGCGCGACTTCCTCACGAAGGACCAGTACAACGTCTGGCCGAAGTACATCCTCCTGAACCCGAAGCTGCTCGACAAACTCGAGCTGACCATCGCCGAGCTGGAGCGTACCGGCCATCCCGTCCGGAACATGCACGTCATGAGCGGCTTCCGGACGCCCGAGTACAACTACACCGGCGGCAACACCCAGGGACGCGCGAACCTCAGCCGTCACATGTACGGCGACGCCTCGGACGTCTTCATCGACAACGACGGCAACGGCGCCGAGGACGATCTCAATCACGACGGCCGCCTCGACATCGGCGACGCCATGGTGGTTCAGCAGGCGGTCGAGCGCGTGGAACACGACCACCCGGAGCTGGTGGGAGGAGTTGGCGTTTATCCCGCATGTTGCGGACACGGGCCATTTACGCACATCGACGTGCGCGGGTATCGCGCACGCTGGCGTGGAACAACCGGAGGTTAGGACAGTGGCAACCGAAGTGACTTGTCCCGATTGCGGGACGCAGCGGAAAGACCCATCGCAGCCGTGCACCACGTGCGGCGCGGCTCCCATCCGTGAAGGCGACAAGCGCGCGCGCGAAGAAGAGGTGCGCAACGACGACCTCGAACCGTACGTGGCGCTCCGCTACATCGCGCGGCTCTTCAAAGTGCTCGCGGTGCTCATGGCTGTAATGCTGATCGGTGAGGTCGTCACGGGCATCATCACCGAGGGGCAGGCAGCGCTTCTCACGCTCCTCGGAGAAGCGACGCGCCTTCTCGTGCTTTCGGGTCTGATGTGGGCCGGCGGGGACATCACGATGCTGCTCATCGACGCCGGACACGACCTCCGCGTCGTCCGCATCCTCCTCGGCCGCATCCACAACGATCTCGGCAACGGCGGTCTCGACCGTCGGGATCGCGCAGCGTAAAAGGGAACCTTAGGCGATCGCGCGCCGCATGACTTCGCGCAGCTCGGCGAAGACGTTCTCCGGCGGCAGCCCCATTTCGCGATGGCCGGAGGCGCGCTTGATGATCGTCTCCGCGGTCTTCTCGTCCAGAACGCGCGAATCGACCGAGCGATTGTTGAGCTCCGAGAACGCGAAGATGGACGCCAGCGCCACGCGACGGTTGCCGCCACGGAACGGATGTGCCTGGAGCAGTGCGAAAACGAACGCGGCGACCTTGTCGGCGAACTGCGGATAGGCCTCGTGTCCGAGAGTCGTGAGCTGGGGGCGCTGGACGGCGTTGAGCAGACCGAACTGCGACTCGACGACGCCGGGATGCGCCTGCGTGCCGCCGAATTCGGACGCGACCGCCTTGTGCAGGTCGACGACGTCCTGCACGCTCAGGTAGCGGACACCGCCGTCAGTCTGTGAGGCGCCGGAAGGCGTTGCCGTACTTCTTAGCAGCGCGCTTGAAAGCAGCGGCGACGATGGCGTTGCCGAAGCTTGCGTCGCCGGTTGCTGCGCGGGCGCCGCCATTTCCCGCCGCGGGGCGGAGGACGCCGGCTTTGCCGCTGCCTTTGCCGCTAACGGCTGGGGCTTTGGCTGCGCTTTTTTCGACGACTTTGGTGCTGGCTTTGGCTTCGCTGCCTTTGCTTTGGCTGCTGGCTTTGCCTTTGGCGCCGGTTTGGCCGGTTTTCTTGCCTGAGGTTTTGCTGGCTTTGCTGGCTTTCCCTTTTGCTTTGTCGCCA
>DASXIH010000149.1:0-11323 GCA_036498125.1 Thermoanaerobaculia bacterium | reverse complement strand
CGTGACGACGACGTCCGGCACCAGCTTGTCCGACGACTCGACCAGTTGCAACTCCGTCGTGTAGGTCTCCTTCTGCGCCGGATCGGACGTCTGCGCGATCGCCCCTTCGAGCTGGTGCCGGTAATTCTCGAGGAACCCGTTCCGCGCGTCGCCGAGCGCGCCGCTCGCGTAGATTCGCACCTTCGGGAACTCGCGCCGCAGCAGAGCGTTGCCGCCGATGTGGTCGAGGTGCCAGTGCGTGTTCACGACGTCGACGACCGGCGACGCCATCTCCTTCGACAGCGCGACGATCTTCTCGGTGTGGCTCTGATGTCGTCCCGTGTCGACGACCAGCAACTTCTCCTTCCCGACGAAGACGACCGTGTTGCCGTCCGGCTGCTGCCCCGGCACGAATGTTCCCGGAATCAGCAGGACGCCTCTTCCGACGTCGACGGCGGCAGCGAAGAGCAGCGAAAGCAGCAGCATGGTTCGAGTGTACGGACGGCGAGCGGGGCGGTTTCAGACCGAACAGGTTTACTGAAACGCGGGCGGTTTCATCCCCTTCATGCACTCGTCGTCCACGCGACCGGAAGCGAGGAACCGCGCCGCGATGGCGTCCCAACACTCGCCGTGCTCCCACTGGTCGAGATCGAACGGGCCGTGGCCGAGGTCGGGGAAGAGGAGGACGCGGCAGTGGGGCAGCTTGGCGCAGAACTCGTACGACCAGTCAGGAGGCGTCGTCGCGTCCATCTCGCCCGACATCACCAGCACCGAGCCTGACTTCGGCGGATCGTAGAACGCCGGCGCGACGTCGAACTTCGTCCAGTTCGCGCACGCGTTGAGCTCCTGCTGCACGCGATATTGGCCGACGAACGTCCCCGCCGTCTGCTGCGCGCGGTCGAGATCGCGGATCCGCGACACCGCCTCGGAGCAGACGACGCTGAAGTACTCGCCGAGCGCGAACTGGGAGCTGTCCTTCCCGAAGTGCCCTTCGATCTGTGCGAAGTTTCCATCGCGCGCGGCGTGGATGTCGGCGGGGAGCTTTCGTTGCGATGTCGCAGTCGCCATCAGGCCCCGCACCGCCTCGGCGAACGGTCCCGCGGGAACCGCGCCTGCCTTCGCCGACTGCATCAGCGACGACCAGTCGTCGCGGAGATGCGGGTACTTTTCGGCGCACACGGCGTCGCGCTCGCACTTGTAGAAGAGGAGATCGAGGACGCGCTGCCCGCTGACGGCGTGGAAGAGCGGAGCGCGGTAGTCGAGCGGCGCGAAACCGGCCAGGAGGACGCGCCGGACGTGGGCCGGGTAGCGCTTCATGTACACCTGCGCCAGTCGCGTGCCGTACGAGACGCCCCAGAGGTCGATCTTCTCGTATCCGAGCGCGCGGCGGACCGCGTCGACGTCATCCGCGGCGCGCTCCGTCGAGTACTGCGTGAGGTCCGCCGTCTTTTCGAGCGCCTCGCGGCACGCCTTCACCTCGTCGACCGGGTACATTTCGACGAGCGGCCCCCGCTTCTCCAGCTCCGGACAGCGCAACGGATTCGATCCGCCGGTCCCGCGCTGATCGATGAGCACCACGTCCCGATGCTCTCGATAGACGCTCCCCGGGCCGACGTAGAACCCCGCCGCATCCGTCCCGGCGACCCCCGGGCCGCCTTCGAGATGAAACATCGCCGGCTCGCCGCTTTTCTTCTTGGTTGCCGGAACGACGACCACGTTCAGCGCGATCTTCCGGCCGTCCGGCTTCGCAGGATCCTCGGCGACGGTGACCGCCTCGCACTTGGCGTGCGCTTTGGCGAGGGCGGGCGGGCAGGGGTGGGGGGCGGCCTCGGTTGCGAGTGCCGCGAGCAGAATGCCTACGAACAGGAGTCGTCTCAAGCATTTATGAGTATGAGGCCGTTGGACACGTAGCGCGAGTCGCTCGACACGCACCGCGAGTCCGTAGGGCTCGCACCGCGAGTTCGTGGGGCTCGCACTGCGAGTTCGTAGGGCGCGCACTGCGAGTTCGTGTGACACGCACTGCGAGTTCGTGTGACACGCACTGCGAGTCGCCTGACACGCACTGCGAGTTCGTGCGACACGCACTGCGAGTTCGCGTGACACGCACTGCGGATCGCCCGACACGCACCGCGAGTTCGTGTGACACGCACCGCGAGTTCGCCTGACACGCATTGCGAGTCGCCTGACACGCGCCGCCCTCCCGTCGGGAACGCAACCGGGCGGTTGCGTGTTACTATGCGCAACCAGGAGGTTGCGCATGCAGGACAGCATCACCAAGGAAGTCGTCATCAAGGCGCCGCGGGGGCGAGTGTGGCGGGCGATTGCGGACAAGACGGAGTTCGGCAACTGGTTCGGGGTGAGGTTCTCGGGCGGGGCGTTTGTGCCGGGGGAGACGGTGAGCGGGAACATCACGTATCCGGGATACGAGCACATGGTCATGGACATCGACGTCGTCGACGTCGAGCCGGAGACGCGGCTGTCGTACCGGTGGCATCCGAACGCCATCGATGCGAATTACGACTACTCGTCGGAGCCGAAGACGCTCGTGACGTTCACGCTCGAGGATGCCGAGGGGGGGACGAGACTGCGGATCGTGGAGACCGGTTTCGACGCCATCCCGCTGCATCGGCGCGCCGAGGCGTTCAAGAGCAACGACGGCGGCTGGACCGGGCAGATGACGCGGATCTCTCGCTATGTCGACGAGCATCAGTAGCCCGCTGGAGAGCTCCGCGCCGATCTTCGCTGCGCTGGGCGACGCGACGCGGCTCCAGGTCGTCGCGCGCCTGGCCCGCGGCGGGCCGATGTCGATCACGCAGCTCACTGAGGGAGCCGAGGTCACACGGCAGGCGGTGACGAAGCATTTGAACGTGCTTGCAGACGCCGGACTGGTGGTCGATTTCAAGCGGGGGCGCGAGCGGGTGTGGGAGCTGCGGAAGCAACAGCTCGAAGAGGCGGGCAAGATCCTCGACGAGATCTCGCAGCGGTGGGATGACGCGATCGGACGGTTGAAGGCGATGGTGGAGGGAGAGGCATAGCGGCATAGGTGCATAGCGGCATAGCAGGCAGTCGCCCACCATGCCGCTATGGTGCTATGCGGCTATGCCGTCAATGCTTCTCCGCGATGAACATCGCGCTGTCGTTGGTGTGGTTGTCCGTGACCGTGTCGTAGAGAATGAGGTCGTTCTTCACATCGGTCGTCGTCGTGCACTGGATGCTTCCGCCGGGCGAGAGCGCGCGGGTGTCGTTGTTGAAGAACGCCTGCAGCGGTTCGAGCGACGTCGCGTTCGCGGCGTAAGTCTTCGTCACTCCGATGGCGGCGGTTCCGTTCGCCGACCAGACGACGCAGTTCATCGTCGCGCCGTCCGCGAACGTCCGGACTCCGATGTTCATGCGCAGGTTCGTCAGGTCGCCCGGAATCGTCAGCCAGAGCCGGTCGAACTCGTGGCCCACCGCCGTCGGCGGGACCATCGGCTCGGTGAACCCGTTCGTGCCGGTGCTGGAGGTGTTGTAGATGCGCGCGTTGACGATCGGCGTCGCGCCGGTCGAATAGACGTCGATGCTGCCGACGCCGTTGATCGACATCAGGTCGGTCAGGTTCGGCGACTTGCTGGCGGCCGCGGGAACGGCGAGCGTCGCCGTGATCGGCGCCGTATCGGGACCCGCGCCGATGGCGCGGTACGCGAACGTGAGCGTCACCGCGTCGGCGCTCGGGTTCGTGACGTTCAATGACGTGTTGAACGACGAGCCGGCCGCGCCGGTCGTCACGCCGGCGCCCGGCAGCGTGCCGACGAGGGCGGCCGATCCGGAGGCGGCGCGGAAATTCATCGTGCTTCCCGGCACGTCGACGGCGAACGCAGGCGCACCGCTGCTGTAGTCGCCGTTCATCTGCACGAGATGGTTCTGGCTTCCGTAATAGCCGGTCAGACCGCACTGGCCCGGGCCGAAGAGCGCGATGCCGAGGACGTCGCCGCGCTTGACTGCGATCGCGGGCGAGAGCGGAACCGTGACGTAGCCGTTGGACTCAGTGAAGGGGCCGCGCTCCGCGACGAGCTGATAGCCGTTGCCGGTGTTCGGCCGGAAGACGCGCACCTTGAACGTGTCGCCCGCCGCGCACGCCGTTGCGCCGCCGAAGTAAGTGAAGCGCGCCGTCAGAGTCGTAATGCTTCCATCTGCATTGAATGGAGTGTCGAGATTGAGGACCGTATAGCCGCCGATTTGTCCGAAGCTCAATTGCGTCGACAGCGTGCCGCCGACGACGTCCTGAGCGTGTGCGTGGATCGAAAAGAGCACTGCGGCCAGTGCAAGCAGCCACGACTTTGAGTAGCGTTTCATGAAATCTCCCATCAGAGCCTCCTGTATCATCCCGCCACTTTCTACGCTGTGAGAAGGGACACTGTCTATGACTCCCAAAGACCAATCGCGCACTGCCGCTCTCGTCCGGAAGCACGAAGCCGGGATCCTCGATGAATGGATCAACCTGCAGATGACATCGACCACCCGGCGCTCCGATCTGCTCAACGAGAGAGAGTTGCGCGACGACTCGCGGGCGTTTCTTGCCGGCTTCACCGACGCGTTGCAATCGGGCAACGACTCGGTCGACGGGAAGGAGTGGGCGCCCGTCCTGTCGCTTCTCGGCAGCATCACCCGCAGCCGTGCCATGAAAGGTTTCTCGCCGATCGAGACGGCGACGTTCGTCTTCTCGCTGAAGCAGCCGCTCTTCAGCCGCCTCGATGAGGAGTACTCGAAGGATGGGGCCGCGCTCGCCGCGGAGACGTGGAAGATGACCACGCTCCTCGACAACCTCGGCCTCTATACGACGGAGGTCTACCAGAAGGGACGCGAGGAGCTGATCTCGCGCCAGCAGCAGGACATGATGGAGCTCTCGACGCCGGTCGTGAGCCTCTGGGACGGCATCGTGGCGCTCCCGGTGATCGGGACGCTCGACAGCGCGCGCACGCAGGTCGTCATGGAGACGCTGCTGCAGCGGATCGTGGAGACCGAGGCGGCGATCGCGATCATCGACATCACGGGAGTTCCGACGGTCGACACGCTGGTCGCGCAGCACCTGCTCAAGACCGTCGCGGCGGCGCGGCTGATGGGAGCGGACTGCATCATCAGCGGCATCCGTCCGCAGATCGCACAGACGATCGTGCACCTCGGCGTGACGCTCGGCGAGGTAACGACGAAGGCGACGCTCGCCGATGCCTTCGCCCTCGCGTTGGCACGCACCGGGCAGAAGGTCGTGCGCAACAGCGCGGCCCAGGCGTAAGCGAGAGGACGAAGTGGACCGGATACCGATTCTTCGAATGGGACGTTTCCTGCTGGTCACCATCCAGGTGGACATGCACGACCGTCTCGCGCTCGCGCTGCAGGACGACCTGACCAACCGCATCGTCAGCGACCGCGCCAAGGCCGTCCTCATCGACATTTCGTCGCTCGAGATCGTCGACTCCTTCATGGGCCGCACGATCGGCAACATCGCGGCGATGTCCCGCGTGCTCGACGCGGAGACGGTCGTCGTCGGAATGCGCCCCGCTGTCGCGATCACGCTCGTGGAGCTCGGTCTGTCGCTTCCCGGCGTCCGCACGGCGCTCACGGTGGAAAAGGGGATGGAGCTGCTCCGTGCAGGCGACACGACATGAGCGTTTGAGCGTCACGACGCCCGAAGCCGTGGTCAACGTCCGTCAGATGGTCCGCGACTTCGCGCTCGAAGCACGGCTCTCGCTCGTTGACCAGACCAAGCTCATCACCGCTGCAAGCGAGCTGGCGCGCAACATGGTCATCTACGGCGGCGGCGGAACGGTGCTGGTCGAGAAACTGGCCAACGACGCGAAGAGCGGCGTTCGCGTCACCTTCGCCGATGAAGGGCCGGGCATCGACGACCTCAGCCTCGCGCTACGCGACGGCTACACCACCGGCAGCGGTCTCGGCCTCGGCCTCGGCGGCGCGAAGCGGCTGGTACACGAATTCGACATCCAGTCGGCCAAAGGAAAAGGGACCACGATCGTGATCACCCGCTGGAAGTGATGCGGATGCGGGCTCCCGTCGTCATCGATGCAGGCGATCAGACCGCGCCGGGCGAGGCGCGGCGGCAGTTATGGCGGCTGGCCAGCGAGGCGGGCCTCAACGACGAAGAGAGAGGGCGCGCGGAGCTCGTCGTCACGGAGCTCGCGACGAATCTCGTCAAGCACGCCGCAGGCGGCTGGCTCATCCTCGGCCACCCCGAGGCGAACAGCGAGACGCTCGAGATCCTCGCGCTCGACAACGGTCCCGGCATCGAGGACATCGCCAGCGCGCTGCGCGACGGCCACTCCACCACCGGCACGCGGGGGACCGGCCTCGGTGCGATCTTCCGCCAGTCCGATTTCTTCCAGGTCTACTCGCGGCCCCAAAAAGGGACGGGAATCGTGGCCCGGATCAGCCGCGCGGAAACGCCGCATCGCGACGAGATGGCGCTCGTCGGCGGCGTCTCGGTGCCTTTTCGCGGAGAGCAGGTCAACGGCGACGGATGGGCGTGCTCCGAGAACGACGGCAGGCGCATGGTGATGGTCGTCGACGGTCTCGGTCACGGCTACTACGCTCACGACGCGGCCGTCGCGGCGTGCGAGGCGTTCCTCGGCGCGAAGGGATCGTGCGGCGAAGTGCTGCGAACCATTCACGAGGCTCTCCGCCCGACGCGCGGAGCGGCCGTGGCCGTCGCGGAGCTCGACCCCGTTGCAGGACAGGTGCGCTTTGCCGGCGTCGGCAACATCTCGGCGACCATGATCGACCCGCCCGCGCGCCGCAGCGCGGTCTCGATGCACGGCATCGCCGGTCACGAGATGCGGGACGTGCGCGAGTTCGCCTACCCCTGGTCCCGCGAGAGCTCGCTCGTGATGCACTCCGACGGCCTCGGCACTCGATGGGACCTAGACAGTTATCCCGCACTTCTCACTCGCGATCCGGTCCTCGTTGCCGGTATCCTGTGGAAGGATCATCGCCGCACGAATGACGACTCCACGGTCGTCGTAGCGCGTACCCCATGAAGCCCGAATCCACCTTTCCGCTGTTCTC
Source organism: Thermoanaerobaculia bacterium (assembly GCA_036498125.1). Taxonomy (GTDB): domain Bacteria; phylum Acidobacteriota; class Thermoanaerobaculia; order Gp7-AA8; family Gp7-AA8; genus DASXHZ01. The sequence continues at coordinate 4,291 of DASXIH010000149.1, read as the reverse complement.
GATCCCGGTCGAGTCGGAGGAAGACGTCGTCCTCGCGCGCCAGCGCGCGCGCCAGGTCGCCGACGCGCTCTCGTTCGACTCGCAGGACCAGATCCGCATCGCCACCGCCGTCTCGGAGATTGCCCGCAACGCCTACTCGTATGCGGGCGGCGGGATCATCGACTTCCGCATCGACGGCACGACCGCGCCGCAACTGCTGCAGATCATCGTGCGCGACCGCGGCTCAGGCATCCGCAATCTCGACGAGATCCTGAGCGGGAAGTACCACTCCAAGACGGGAATGGGGCTCGGCATCGTCGGCGCGCGGCGGCTCCTCGACCGCGTCGACATCGAGTCGTCGCCGAAAGGGACCACCATCGCCCTCAAGAAGCTCCTTCCGCCGCGCAGCGCGACCTACACCGGTCCGCAACTGCAGGCGATGGTCGAGATGCTGATGCGCGACCGCCGCCGGACGCCGATGGAGGAGGTGCGCCAGCAGAACCTCGAGCTGGTCAGCTCCCTCGGTGATCTGCGCAAGCGGCAGGACGATCTAGAGATCGTCAACCGCGAGCTGGAAGACACCAACCGCGGCGTCCTCGCCCTCTACGCGGAGCTCGACGAAAAAGCGGAGCACCTCCGCCGCGCCGACGAGATGAAGACCAAGTTCCTCTCGAACATGACGCACGAGTTCCGCACGCCGCTGAACTCGATCCTGGCTCTCTCGAAACTCCTGCTCGACGAAATGGACGGTCCGCTCACGGAGGAACAGCAGAAGCAGGTCACGTTCGTCCGGAAGGCGGCGGCGGATCTCTCGGAGCTGGTGAACGACCTCCTCGACATCGCGAAGATCGAGGCGGGAAAGATCACGGTGCGGCCGAAGGAGTTCCACGTCAGCGACCTCTTCTCGGCGTTGCGCGGCATGCTGCGTCCGCTACTGATCAACAGCTCGCTGGCGCTCTCCTTCGACGACGCGACCGAGCTCCCGCCGATGTACACCGACGAGGCGAAGGTCTCGCAGGTCCTCCGCAACTTCATCTCGAACGCCTTGAAGTTCACGGAAGAGGGGGAGATCCGCGTCTCCGCACGGCATGACCCGCTCATCGACTCGGTCGAGTTCGCGGTGAGCGATACCGGCATCGGCATCGCGCCCGAGGATCGGGAATTGATCTTCCGCGAGTTCACGCAGGTGGAGAACCGGCTCCAGCATCGCGTGCGCGGCACGGGACTCGGACTACCGCTGACGAAGAAGCTGGTCGACCTGCTCGGCGGAAAGGTGACGCTGGAGAGCGAATTCGGCGCAGGATCGACGTTCCGCGCTTCGTTCCCCCGCGTCTATGCGCCGCCCACGGCGCCGATGGCGGCGCTGGCCGAGTCGCCCGACGATCCGCGCATCCCCGTGCTGTTCGTCGAAGACAACGTCGAGACGCTGATGGTCTACGAGAAGTTCCTGGAGGGGACGCCGTTCCGCGCCATGCCGGCGCGCAATCTGCGCGAGGCGCGGCATGGCCTGACGCTGCGTCCGAAGGTGGTCGTGCTCGACGTGCTTCTCATCGGCGACGACACGTGGACGCTTCTCGCGGAGCTGAAGAACGACCTCGCGACGCGGAACACGCCGATCGTCGTCATCACCGAGGTCGAGGACCAGCACAAGGCCATCGCCCTCGGCGCCAGCGCGTTCGCGAACAAGCCGGTCACCCGCGAATGGCTCGTGCATACGCTCGAGCAGCTGACCACCAAGTGGCACATCCTCCTCATCGACGACGACGAGGCGTCGCGGTACGTGCTCTCGCGCGCCCTCGGGGAGCTCCGCTGCGACATCGCCGAGGCGGGGACCGGGATGGAGGGCCTCCTCCGCTCGCGCCATCACGTTCCCGACCTCATCTTTCTCGATCTGAACCTGCCGGAGATGAGCGGCGTCGAGGTGCTGCAACGTCTGAAGAATGATCCGGTGACCGCGAACGTTCCTGTGATCGTCTACACGTCGCGTCACATCGACGACGTCCTCAGCCAGGAGCTCCGCGGCAAGGCCTCCGTCGTTCTCTCCAAGCAGCACTATGATCGCGATGCAGTGGTAACGGCAGTCAAACAGCTTCTCCCTCTGGGTGCTGCGTGAGCGAAACCGGCCGAAAATCCATCATTCTGAACGTCGACGACAACGAGCCGAGTCTTTATGCGAAGACGCGCGTGCTGCGTCGCGCCGGCTTCGAAGTGGTCGAAGCGAACCGCGGCTCTACCGTGATGCCGCTGGTTGCGACGCATCAGCCGGACCTCGTCCTGCTCGACGTCAATCTTCCCGACGCGAGCGGCTACGACCTCTGCCGCCAGATCAAGACCCATCCCGACCACGCCGCCACGATCGTCGTCCAGATCTCCGCGTCGTTCGTGGAGGGGATGGACCGCATGCGCGGCTTCGAGGCCGGCGCGGACTCGTATTTCACCGAGCCGATGGAGCCGGAAGAGCTCGTGGCGAACATCGCCGCGCTTCTCCGCATCCGGCAGATGGAGACGGAGCTGCGCCGCAGCGCCGTCGAGTGGCAGCAGACGTTCCACGCGGTCCATGACGGCGTGGCAATCGTGCAGGAGAGCGGGACGATCAGCCGCTGCAACCCGGCGTTCGAGCGCCTTGCCGGCGCGGCGGTCGGCAAGCGGATCGACGAGGTCCTCTTTCCCGACGGGAGCGAGTCGCTGAAACGGCTCCTCGTCGATGCGGCCGCTTCGAATAGCAGCGCCACGACGGAGCTGCGGCTCAACAATCGTTCGTTCCGGCTGTCGGTCGACCCGGTGGTCGACATGATGGGCCAGACGACGCACTTCGCCTGCACGCTCTCCGACATCACCGCGGAGGACGAGGTCGCGAAGCTGAACGACCAGCTCCGGACGACGGTGGAGAGTCTCCGCCGCGCGAAGCTCCACGCCGACGCCGCGAGCCGCGCCAAGGACGACTTCCTCGCCACGCTCTCGCACGAGCTGCGCACGCCGATGACGTCGATCATCGGCTGGGCGCAGATGCTCAAGATGTTCGGCGCCAATCCGCAGAGCGCCATCGAGGCGGCGGACGCGATCCTCCTCTCCGCCCAGGCGCAGTCGCAGCTCGTCGAAGACCTGCTGGACCTCTCGCGCATCACGACCGGGAAGCTGCACCTCGAGACCGACACGCTGCCGCTCGCCGAGGTCGTCGAGGCGGCAGTGCAGACGATCGTGCCGGCCGCGAACGCCAAACAGATCACCATCGAGAAGAACCTCGGCGAGGCATCCGTCGTCGGCGACCGGACGCGGTTGCGCCAGGTGGTCTGGAACCTAGTCTCGAACGCGGTGAAGTTCACGCCGGACGGCGGCGCGATCAGCGTCAGCCTCTTTGCGCGCGAAACGCGCGCGGTGATCGAGGTGCGCGACAACGGGCAGGGCATCGATCCCGATTTTCTCCCCGCCGTGTTCGACCGCTTCTCTCAGGCCGAGGCGGTGTCGAACCGCTCGAAGACGGGCCTCGGACTCGGACTCGCGATCGTTCGCCACATCGTCGAGCTCCACGGCGGCGAAGTGACCGTCGCGAGCGAGGGCGCCGGGAAGGGAGCGACGTTCAGCGTTCTCCTGCCGCTCGTCGCAAGCTCCGGAGTGGCGGCGAAGCGCGAGAAGACGCTGCCGCGTCTCGAGGGGCGGCGCATCCTCGTCGTTGACGATACGCAGGACGCTTTGACGATGTTCGCGACGTTCCTCCGCGCCTCCGGCGCGACGGTGTTCACGGCGTCATCGATGCAGCAGGCGCTGCTGATCCGCGCGACCGAGGACGTCGATGCCGTGGTCACCGACCTCGCAATGCCCGGCGAGAGCGGCCTCGCCCTCATTCGCGCCCTTCGCAATGACCCCGTCACCGGGCATTCCGGCCTCGCCATCATCGCCATGACCGCGATGGGCAACGCCTCCCGCACCGACGCCCTCGCCGCCGGCGCCACCGCCTTCCTCGAAAAACCCGCCGGCCCCGCCGACCTGGTCCGCCTCCTCGCCAGCCTCTAGAAAAGGGGAGCGGACGTCTCGTCCGCTCGAGCCGCGCGCCAGCGCGGCTGCCGCCGCGCCTGAGCGGACGAGACGTCCGCTCCCCATCGGCGAGAGCGATAATCTGTCTCACATGTTGATCATCAAGCAGCGCATGACGGCTACCGGCGAGTGGCGCTTCAGGCGCCTCGAAATGCACCCGGCGCCGTGAGCTCGCGGCATTCGAAACATGAGCAGCCGCTCACGCGCGACGCATACCGGCTGCTGCTTTTTTTCGGCATCGCCCTCGGGACGATGGGCGGTTTTTTTGTGCCGCCTGACG
>DASXIH010000148.1:0-5755 GCA_036498125.1 Thermoanaerobaculia bacterium | reverse complement strand
GGTGAGCTCGCCGAGCGAGAGGCGCCAGCCGACCGCGACGTTGTCGAACCGGCTCGGCATGGCCTCCACATGTTCGGGATCGACCGCCATGTAGTCCCACGGGTTGCCGTTATAGACGAGGTGGAAGCCGTATTTCAGGTTTCCGCCGACCGTGTACGTCGGCCCGATGGGGATGTCGATGATCAGATTTCCGTTGAAGAGGTTGACGTGATCGATGTCGCCAATCTGGTAGACCTTCTCCGGGTCGAAGCCGCGCGCAAGATTGGCCGCCGCCTGACCGAAAAGGGTGAGAGGAAAGATGACGAAAATCAACACCAACAGACAGCGAGTGCGCATCGTCAATTCCCTTTGCGCGACACTGCGTATTCGAGGGTGTACGGATCGACGATGAACAGCACATCGCCGGCTGACATGTGGTCAGGCGGATCTGCAATCGTGCCGGCCTCAGGCACGAGGCTCTGCAGCGCGCCAATCACGCTGCCGTTCGCGTGCGGATCCCCATCTTGGGGGTGATCCATGAGCCGCGAGCCCCACATTCCGACACCGGGCCTCACGAGATAGACGTAAACCGAGTAGCGGTTTACGAGAAGCTGGCGTACCTGTCCGTCGGAACTCGATACCTGGGCATTCCCATCGAGGGCCAGCAGCCGTCGAACCATTCCAGGACCGGGCGTGACCGTGTAGCCGCCCTTTCCGTCGACGACGATCCAGATCGACCGCACGGTGATTCGGGCCTGCATGTCGAGACTCGCGGTTCCGTCATTCGCTACAGTCGCGGTGGCGACGCGCGGTTCCAGCCGCACTGCGTACTCACCGCCCCTGATCTCCAGGCCAGCGCCGTATAGGACGTCGCCCTTTGTCGCGCCCGACACCGCGATGCTGCTTCCGTTGAACGACACGCCCGGGCCGCCGTTCGTGTCGACTCCTGTATAGGGAACCGGCAGTGCCGCTTGCATCGACAATGCAGTCAACGCCAAGAGTGTGAAATTGCACAACATCCGCATGCTGAATCTCCGATCGTCCGTCCGACTGCTGGGGCGAGAGAAACGCTAGGACCTTGCGACCGACTTTTACTGATATACGGTGTTAACGGCGGTCACGTCCATGGCCTTTGTCTGTCTCCTGCGACTGCGCACAAATCTCCAGAGGCCGCAACTCTGGCGGTCAAGTTCCGTTCACTGGTTGTACAAGGACACCCGTCACAGGGAGCCGGCTCGGCTCCGCCCGCCCAGGGCACACAGCTCCGCGGGAAATTCACCTGCGTAGGCACTGCGGGTGTTTAGCGAGGATTGGTGACCGTTCGCGCGACAAGGTAAAGCACGGGTGGATGTCTGTCAAGACAAAATGGCGTGATTTATGAGCGACCGCGATGAGGTGTAACAGACACTACAAACCTACCAAGAAGACTTAGGTCAGAAGCTTCGCTTGTACGTGAAAATGAACGCACGCGCCACGCACGCCCGTTTCGGCGCTTCGAACTTCACGGATTTGATTTCGTTCTCCGCCATCGAAGCGAGCTTCGGGTCGCCGGTGTCATTGGTGATGACTTTGGTCGAAGTCACATCGCCGGACGGGTTTACGTACGCGTCGACGACGACGAGGCCGTGCTTTGTCGCGCCTTCTGCAAACGCGGGCTTGGGCGTCTTGGTGAACGCGAAGTCGGTATTACAGCCGGGCTTGGCTGTGGTTGCGGTTGGTAATTGAGACAAGAACCGCGAGGCGACCCATCCCACGGTTCCGTCCGCCAACTGCACCTTCGTCCAATCCTCCATGTTGGAGACGAACGTCAAAGGCTCGTTCTTCTTCGCCTGCTTCAGTACCTCGCCGGCCATTGACGGATCGCGGCGGACGTTGACTGAGCTGGCGGTCACGTAGACCGTGGTCTTCACCGGCGCGGGTGTTGGAGCAGACGAAGGCGGCGCGGGCGGCGGCGCCTCGACGGGCGTCGAGGTACCGCACGCGAACGCGAACAGAGTGAGGGCGAGGAAGAGCTTCTTCAAATGGTGCGACCCACCGCGGGGACGATGATACGCAACTCGTCCATGAGGCGGGCGAACTGTTCGGGGTAGAGCGACTGGGGGCCGTCGCAGACCGCTTTCTCCGGATCGTGGTGGACTTCGATGAGGAGGCCGTCCGCGCCCGCGGCGACGACCGCGCGGGCGACGGGCGCGACTTTGTCGCGGCGGCCCGTGGCGTGCGACGGATCGCCGACGATCGGGAGGTGCGAGAGTTTGTCGATCACCGGGATGGCGGAGATGTCGAAGGTGTTGCGCGTGTAGGTCTCGAACGTCCGGATGCCGCGCTCACAGAGGATGATGTCGTAGTTGCCGCCGCTCATGATGTACTCCGCCGCGAGCAGCCACTCCTGAATGGTCGCCGACATGCCGCGCTTGAGGAGGATCGGCTTCCTCACCTGCCCCAGCGCCGACAGAAGGTTGTAGTTCTGCATGTTGCGCGCGCCGACCTGCAGGATGTCCACGTACTCGAGCATCTTTTCGATCTGTGAGATCTCCATCACTTCGGAGACGACCGCCATGTCGAACTCGTCGCCGGCGGCGCGCAGGAGTTTCAAGCCTTCGACGCCCATCCCCTGGAAAGCGTAGGGCGAGGTGCGCGGCTTATAGGCGCCGCCGCGCAGGACGCGCGCGCCGGCACGGGCGACGCGGCGCGCGGTCTCGAAGAGCTGGTGCTCGTTCTCGATGGTGCACGGTCCCGCCATGACGACGACGTGGTCGCCGCCGATGTCGACGCCGCGGGCGCGGACGATGCTCTTCTCTTTCTTCCACGTCCGGCTGGTGAGCTTGTACGGCTCGCTGATGCGGACGACTTCCTGTACCCCGTCGTACAACTCGAACTCGCGCGTGTCGATCTCGGCGACATTGCCGACGACGCCGAGGACTGTTTGTTCGGAGCCGGTGGAACGGTGGACGTCGAAACCGCGCTCGATGAGCACGCCGGTCACGCGCTCGATGTTGTCCTCAGCGGTGTGTTTTTCCATGACGATCACCATTACGCATTCTCCTTACGGGCGGGCTGAGAGCCCGCCCCTACACTTGCCGATTCGCGCTCGACTCGGCGCGATTCATCGATGATTCGTTCGAAAAGGCGCCGGACGGCGCTCGGGTCGAGCGGTCCGGCATTCACCTCTTCCGCGTGCGCGAGCACCTGCTTCTCGCGCTCCGGGACGTAGATCGGGAGGTCGAGGATGGCTTTGATCTCGCCGATCTCGCACGCGTATTTCGCGCGCTGGTTGAGGAGCTTGACGATCACCTCGTCGACGCGGTCGATCGCATCGCGCAGGCGCATCAGTTCTACTTCTGCATCGATCCTGTTCATAAACGAAAACCCCTTCCGGTCGTTAACGGCACCTTGCGGTGCGACGCTGGAAGGGGTTCGAGTTCTGTTTACCGGATCGAGCGCCCCTCCTTACGTCGGGGCGTATGCCCCACGCTAGCTGTAGTAGCCGTAATAAAAGTAGCAGGGGGCGAACGTGTTCATCAGTGGCCGGGCATTATACACTTCGAGGGGTCCGTGACAACGAGATGACGACGCAGCCCGCTCGAGTGTGCGCGTTTCACGATCAACGCCCGGCGTTCGCCGTCTGCATGTCGTGCGCGAAGCTGCTCTGTCAGGAGTGCGCCAGCCAGTGGGACGGCATCTGGTATTGCTCGCCGTGCCTCGCCGCCAAGCGCACGACCGTCCGCAGCGAGTCGCATGCGGGCGGATGGATCGCCGTCACCGCAGTCTCAATCCTCCTGCTCGCCGTCTGCGCCAAGGTCATGGTGTGGGCGGGAGCATTGCTCGCGGGCTTGCGTTGATCCGGGCGCCGCTCTCCACGTCGTCGGTCCTGGATGAGGCATCGGACATGGTCCGGAAGGTGGCGTCGCCGTGGGTGGCGCTGTCGATCGTCACGGCGCTCCCCTACCGGTTCGCGCAGGCCGTCTTTGCCGACCGGCTGATCCAGCTCGGCGGCGATGCGGCGCACCACGCTCACTACCTGCTGATGCTCGCGGAAATGACGATGGCGACGTTCGTCGTGTCGCGGTGGGGGCGGCTGGTGTTCGCACGGGCGGTACGCCTCGCGCTCGAGAGCGGGCGCGCTCCCGGCGCGGCAGCGCTCCGCGTCAAGTTCGCGGCGCTGCTCAATTACCTCTACGTGTCGCTCGTCGTCGAGTGCTTCGGCGTCGCCATGTTCATGACGTGTCTGGCGCCGCTCGTCTGCACGATCGTGAGCGGCCTCGCGATCGGAACTGCGGAGTCGAACGATCGGCCGTCGCTCGCCGCCCCGTTCCGGCGCATCGCGCAAACGGGAAAGAACGCCCGGACGACGATCGCTCTCGGACTGGTGTTTTTCTGCGCCGCAGCCGTCGCCGCGGTGAACGTCGCGGGCTCGTTCGGCCTCGGCCTCAATCTCGGAAGCGCGATCGGCGGTTGGGACGTGCAGCGCTGGCGCCAGATCCTGAGCCCGGACAATCGCCGCTTCGTTCTGATGATCATCGCCGGAGCGTTCGTCGTCCTCGAGCCGTTCTGGGTCGCGGCATACGTGACCTTCGTCCGGAAGGCGGGCATCGTCGAGAGCGGCGACGATCTGCGGCAATGGTTCGAGGAGCTGCGGAGCGTATGAGACGTCTGCTTTACGCGCTCGCGCTCGTCGTTCTCGCGTCGCAAGCAGCCGCGATGACGCTCGCCGGCTACATCGCGACGCTGGAACGCATCCAGTCGCTCGTCAACGCACAGCAGTACGCCGCCGCACGCGCTGCCGCGCAACCGCTGCACGGGCAGTCGATCGACTCGCCGAAGGGAAAGTTCCAGGCCGACGAGACGATCGTCGCCGCGCTCGCAGCGGGAAAGCGCGTCGATCCCCGCTTTCCGACGCGGCTCGCCGCGACGATCAGCGAGCTGCGCGCCGACGGAGGGGCGGCCGCCGTTCGCGACCCCGACATGACGCTGGTCGACAAGATCGACAAGGAGCAAAGCGCCCCCCCACCGGCCGCGGACGGAGAAGTCGCACTCGGAGACAGCGACCGGCTCATCAAGATCGGCACGGCGATTCAGGATGTATTCGACCGGATCGGAAAGCTGCTCGAGGACTTCTTCGACTGGCTCGGAAGCTTCTGGCCCGAATCGAGTCCGGACAAAGAGAAGAAGCACACCAGCATCCGCGGAATCGTGATCGCCATCGCGATCGTGATCCTCGTCGTCATCGCCATCCTCGCGTGGAACGCACTCCGCCGCGGGCGCCGGGCGTCCCCGGAGCTCGCCAGTTCCGTCGCGGCCGTTCCCTCGGCACGCGACGAAGATCCGCTCTCGCGCGCTTCGACCGAATGGGAGCAGTACGCCGCGCAGCTGGCGGCCGCCGGCCGGTTTCGCGAGGCGATCCGCGCCTGGTATCACGCGGTGCTCGTGACGCTCTACGGCGCGTCGATTCTCCACTTCCGGAAGGGACGGACGAACTGGGAGTACGTGGCGGCGCTGTCGCCGTCGCTGCCGTGGCGCTCGCGTTTCATCGCGTTGACGCGGCGCTTCGAATACGAGTGGTACGGCGAGTCCGAGAGCAGCCCGGAGGCGTTCGACGACTGCAGCCATGAAGCGCGCGCGATCCTCGGCGCCGTGGCGCGTCCGGTGCGAGGTGCTGCTTGAAACGCGCGCTTCCGCTGCTCCTGGCGATCGCAGCGTTCTTCGTCGCCGCCTTCGTCTGGATCGGGAATGACCGGACGGTGAGCGAACGGGCATTCGACGAGTTCTCGATCGAAAA